>NZ_LOSX01000026.1:0-224938 GCF_001521985.1 Burkholderia sp. RF4-BP95
CGCGCCCAGAAGCCTTCGTAATCCTGCTCGGCTTCGGCGGCCAGCGCGCGGTAGGCCGGCATGCCGGAAATGGTCGCGCGCTCGCGCGTGTCGGCCGTCGGTTCGAAGATTCGGCGCTCCTGCAGGATCGATACGAGGGCAGTCAAGATGGTCTCCATGGAAAGCGTTGGGTGTCGCATGACCGTTGAAACGCAACTTGCATGCCAATTGCGCGGGTCTTCGGCCGGAAAGGCGTGTATGCACGTTGGCGCGCGGTTCTCGATAATTGATCTGCATTGCAGAGCAATGAAAGATGGAACGAGCGGCGCTCTTGTCAGCGTGAACGTTGCGTCGAAATGCAGCAGAGGGTGTTGCAGGCGTCAACACGACGCACGACGCACGACGCGCGACGCGCGCCGTGGGACTGAGGCCGCGCTATGCGATGAACGACCGCAGCACGCCGAGCGCGTCGGACGCACGAAGGCGCGTGAGAGCCGAAGCCTCGATCTGCCGCACGCGTTCGGCGGACAGGTTCATCTGCCGGCCAATGTCGCGGAGCGAACAGCCTTCGTCCGCGTGCAGCCCGTAGCGCAGCCGAAGCACCATCGCCTCGCGCGGCGGCAGCCGGTCGATCGCGGCAGCGACCGTGTTGCGCAACTGGGTGGCGCCGGCGGCGTCCTCCGGCGACGGCGACGACAGATCCGGCGCGACGTCGGCGAACGTCATGTCGCCTTCCGGCGAAACCGGCAGGTCCGCCGACACCGGTTCCTTCACGATCGCAAGCAGGTCGCGCACCTTGTCGACCGGCTCGCCCATGTGGACGGCCAATTCGGCAGGCGTCGCGGCCGTGCCCGCGCGTTGCCGATGCTCACGTGCGAGCCGCGTCAGCTTGTTCAGCGCGTCGACCGTATGCGTCGGCACGCGGATCGTGCGGCCGAGGTCGGCGAGCGCATGCGTGATCGCCTGCCGGATCCACCAGGTCGCGTAGGTCGAGAAGCGGAAGCCGCGCCGGTAGTCGTAGCGCTCGATGGCCTTCAACAGGCCGATGTTGCCTTCCTGGATCAGGTCCGCGAACGGCAGCCCGCGATCGGGATAGCGCTTCGCGATCGACACGACGAGCCGCAGGTTCGCGTCGAACAAGCCAGCTTTCGCCGGCTGCATCGCGCGTTCGATCGCGCCGAGCAGGGCGTCGAGCGACGCGGTCGCGCCGGGCGGCAGTTCCGACGACGGGGCATCGCGCACGATCGCGACGCGTGCGTCGACGAATTCCGCCGCGCGTCGCGTCAGCGTCGCCGCGCAGGCCGGGTGCGCGGCAATGCACGACGCGAGCCAGCCGGCGTGATCGTCGTAGTCCGTCTGCGCGAACGAGGGCGGGACGCCCACGTCGGCCAACAATCGCGCCAGCCGGCCGCGCAGCGCGCGGTGCCGGCGCGCGCGGCTGCGTAACGGTTCGCTCATTCGTTCGAGTGTGCGAGCGGACAGACACAGCGTGCCGAGCAGCGCGGCGGCGTCGCGTACGTGCATGCGATACGCGGCAGACGCGGTGCCACCCGAGGCCAGCGCGGCACGAATGCCGTCCGCGAATGCGTCGATGCGGGCGAGCCGTGCCAGTACCGCGTCGCGCCAGGCCGAATCCTCCAATGGCGCGTCGTCGTCGCGCCCGGGCTCGCCGGCGGCGGCAGGCGAGGCGCCTGCATCGGCGTCAATGGACCGTCGGGCGTCGCGGGTGGCGTCGGCGAGGAAGATCACATAGGTCGATGCGGCGGCTCGGCATTCGGCGATCTCGGTACGAATCGACACGAGCGCATCGAGCGCATCGGGATCGCCGCACAGCACCGCGACCGACGCCGCGCGACCACGCTCGATGCGCTGCGCGTATGCGAATTCCTCGTCGCGCGTGAGGAGCGGCGTCGTGCCCATCTCGCGCAGGTACAGCCGGACCGGATCGGTCGTGCGCGGCGCGAGCAGGTCGGCGGCGGCGAGCGTGCCGGCGCCGTCGACCCATGCGCGCGCGGGCGGCGCCAGCCGGAAGTAGCGGTCGAGCGTCCAGCCGCTCGCGGCATCGGCGCTGTCCGACACCGCGATGCCGAGTTCAGCGAGCACGGCGGCGGCCGCATCGATGCTGCTCTCGCTCGCATCGTCGTCGGGTAGCGCGTCGATGATGTCGCCGCGCGTGACGAAGCCGCGCGACAGGCCGGTCGCGATCAGCGCGTGCAGATGCGCGACCGCGTGCGGCGGCGCGCCGTCGTCGCTGCCAGCCGCCGGCGCCGGTGCGTGTCGCGCCGGCAGCCCGTCGCGCGACGCGTCACGCGCGCTTCGCATACACGTTGCACCAGCCGTCCGCCGCGACCAGCTTGCCGGCGAACATCGGACACGTGCCGGCGGTGTCCGCCGCTTCGCCCTTGTAGAAGCGGCAATTTGCACAGCGCTGGCCGGCCTGGTATTTCGGGAACTGCGCGGCGTCGACGCTGGACGCATGCGCGCGATAGCCGAGCGTCTTCGCGGCGGGGTCGTTCTCGTCGACGAGGGGCGGCGCCGCGCATGCGGAGCGTGCGGCGGCGAGCGTCGCGCACAGGCCGATGGCATTGATGATGAAGGTTCTGCGGGAGGTCGGGTACGTCACGGTCGTTTCCTGTTGAAGATGAAATCGTGGGGAAGGGCGCGGCCCGCATCGCGTGTCGAAGCCGCCTGCCCGGCGTTACTGGCTCGCGTCCTTGTGCGCGGCGGGCCCGGCGACGAGCGGCGCGGTCGACGCGTGAGCGGTATCGGCCGTCAGCTTGTTCTTGCTGGCGGCATAGCCGTTCGACGCGAGCAGGAAGGCCATCAGGTCCGCGTATTCGTCGTCCTTCAGCTTGCCCGGCTGGTCTGCCGGCATGTTGGTCGCCATGTAGCCGAACACGCCGCCGATCGTCAGGTGCGAATGCGACAGCGGCGCGAACGACGGGCCGCTCAACGCGGGCGCGGTGTTGCCTTCGAGATCGGCGCCGTGGCATTTGGCGCACGCATTGCCGTAGATTTCCTTGCCGTGGGCGACCTGGGCCGCGTCGAAGGACGGCGCGGCGTCACCGGTGCTCGCGCCGACGCGGATGAAGCCGCCTCCGGCCGGCACGTTCCGCGCGCGCAGCAGGCTACCGGGCACGCGGCCTGCGCTCGCCGTCGCGCCGTCGAGGAAACGCGACGGCATGCGCGACTCGTGCGCCTCGAGCGCGCTGCCGGGCAGCGTCCACTTGCGGGTCAGCGCGGCGAGCCGGCCGTTGTTCTTCATTTGCGTGAGTGCCGCATCGATACGTTGCTGCAATTCGGCCGCGCGCGGCGCGAACGCAAACGTGAGCTGCCATTCCGCATACGGCGACGACGTCGCGCCGATGCGGAACGCCTGTTTCGGATGCGCAGCCTGATACGCGATGACTGCCGGATACCAGACGATCGCGCGATGCGCGCGGCCGCGCGCGACCGCGTCGACCGTTTGCTCGGACGTGTTCTCGAGATCGAAGCGCGCGTTCTTCTGCTGAACCGCGATCAATTGCGCGGGGCTCGCGTAGGTCGCCGCGACGATTTCGCGGCCGGCGGCCGGCGCGCCGGCATCGCGGCGCGTGACGCTTACGTAGCCCGAGCGCAGGTAGCCCTGCGAGAACAGCAGTTTCGTATCGGATGCGTCGGCGATGGCCGAGCGCGGAAAACCGGCGAGCACGTCGCAGTCGTGTTCGAGGATGCCGGCGAGCTCATGCGCGGACACGCCGTCGTCGTCGTTGCCGCCCGCGTCATGCCCGGAGAAGCTTGCGGCGATGCCGGCCGTGCGGAACACGTCGCGGGCGACGGCCTTGTCGAGCGCGGCCGTCGGCGTGCCCGGCAGCGAGCAGACGCGCACCGCCGTCGCGGCCGTGGAGAGCGCCGGTGTCAGCGCCGTGCCTGCCGCGAGCGCACAGGCCACGGCGAGGCGGGAAAGTCGGATGTTCATGATCGTACGCTCGGTTGAACAGGAGAAAGGGAGGGGCGCCCGCGCCGGCGGCGCGGGCGCAATACGGTTGGCCGGATGTCGATCAGCCGCGGTCGAGGGCGAACACGTACAGCGTGCCGCCGCGCGGCACGTCGTCCGCCGCCTTGGCCATCGGGCCGCCCCAGATCGGATTCGCGCCGCCGTAGCCGGCGAGTACCGCTACGTACTCCTTGCCGTCGACTTCAAAGACGGACGGCTGCGCGATGATCCCGCTCGCGAGCTTCGGGCTCTCCCACAGCACCTTGCCGGTGGCGACGTCGAACGCATACAGGTGGCCGTCGAGCGAGCCGCTGAACGCGAGGCCGCTCGCGGTCGTCGCGACGCCGCCGTTCCACGGCAGCTTGCTCCAGTGGCTCCATACCTTCTTGCCGGTGTTCACGTCGATCGCCTGGAGTTCGCCGTAGCCTTCGCTGCCCGGCTCGGGCTTGATCTCGAAGCCTTCGCCGAGATACGGCAGCCCTTCCATGTAGTTGACCGACTTGCCCGACAAGCTCATGCACGCATGCAGCGCCGGCACGATCGCGAGATGGCGCACGGGGTCGTACGACACCGACCACCAGTTCTTGCCGCCGAGGAAGCTCGGGCACGTGTCGATCGTCGTGCCGACCTTCGGATACTTCGCGGGATCCTGGATCGGCGCGCCGTCTTCCGTGTAGCCGGTCACCGACGTCGCCTTCACGAACGGCTCCGCATAGATCAGCTTGCCGGTGTCGCGATCGATCGCATGGAAGTAGCCGTTGCGGTCCGCGTGGATGATCGCGTCGTGCTCCTTGCCTTTGTACTTGATCGTCGCGAGCACGGGTGTGTTGACGCCGTCATAGTCCCAGGTGTCGTGCTTCGTGTACTGGTAGTGCCATTTGAGGTCGCCGTTCTTCGGATCCAGCGCGAGCAGCGAATCGGAGTACAGGTTGTCGCCCGGGCGCAGGTCGGCAAGCCACGGCCCCGGGTTGCCGACGCCCCAGTACAGCGTGCGCGTCGCCGCGTCGTAGGTGCCGGTCAGCCAGGCCGGTGCGCCGCCGTGCGCCTGCATGCCGTCGGGCCAGGTGTCAGCGTGCTTCTCGCCCTGGCCAGGAATGGTGAAGCGTTTCCACAGCAGCGTGCCGTCGTTCGGGCTGAGCGCCGCGATGAAGCCGCGTGCGCCGTATTCGCCGCCCGAGCTGCCGACGACGATCGCGCCGTCGAGCGCGAGCGGCGCGAGCGAGAACGCAT
Source organism: Burkholderia sp. RF4-BP95 (assembly GCF_001521985.1). Taxonomy (NCBI): domain Bacteria; kingdom Pseudomonadati; phylum Pseudomonadota; class Betaproteobacteria; order Burkholderiales; family Burkholderiaceae; genus Burkholderia; species Burkholderia sp. RF4-BP95. The sequence continues at coordinate 5,186 of NZ_LOSX01000026.1, forward strand.
AGCCGAGCCCCGGCTCGAACATCTGCTTCTTCCACACGAGCGCGCCGGTCTGTGCATCCAGCGCGGCCACCTCGCCGCTCAGCATCGCGACGTAGACGTTCTTGCCGTACAGCGCGACGCCGCGGTTCACGACGTCGCAGCAGGCCGTCTTGAATGATTCGGCGCCGAGTTTCGGTTCGTATTTCCACAATTGCGCGCCGGTGGCTGCGTCGAACGCGTACACGTTGTCCTTCGGCGTGGTCACGAACAGGTAGCGGCCGTTGACGATCGGCGTGGCTTCGAAGCCCTGCTTCAGCTCGGCCGGAAACTTGTAGCTCCACGCTTGCGTGAGCTGCTTCACGTTCGACGCGTCGATCTGCTTGAGCGGCGAATGCGCCTGGCCGTTGTACGTGCGGTAGTAGGTGAGCCAGCCCGGATCGCGTTGCGCATCCGTGAGCCGCTGGTACGTGACGGCCGGATAATCCGCGGCAGCGTCCACCAGGCCGGGATTCAGGGCGATCGCGGCCGCTGCCGCGATTCCGATCGTTGCCAGTCGGCTCGTCGAAGCCGAGAGTTTTTTCATGGTTGTCTCCAGAGTCATTGTGGTCGCACCGCGGCCAACACATGGCCGGGCCGGCAGGGTGGGGATCCGGGTCCAGTGCGCAGCCAATCACGCAAATCGCATGCCATTGAGGCGCGCGCCCTGTCGCGCAAGGCCGAGCGGCCGATCGTGCGCGCCGCGACGACGTGCGCGGCGTGGCGCGGATGATCCGCGTGTGTTGCGTTCGGGGACAGCCGCGGGTCGAGTGTTGCGAAACATGACAGTGCGGTGCGCGGCCGCAGGCGTCGCCTCGTTGATCCAAATTGACACAGGCGCAACAGGGGTGGCACGAACTGCAACAGGTGCTCGGTTGCGTATCGATGCGTGGCGGCTTCGATTGGTGGCCAGCCAGGTGTTGCGCAGATCGGCATGCTTCTTGCCGTTCGACACGGGAATGATTCCGCGCAACGAGAGACCGCCATGCATGTCCCGATTTCGTCCGATGCTGCTCGCAGGTGCGAGCGCCGCCGCATGGTCGCGCTCGCATACGGCGTCGCGACCGCCGGCCCGTCCGCGGCGACGATCGAGATGCCGCAGGCCGCGCGCGCACGCGAACCGTTGCGAGCCGTCGCGATAACGGTATTCGCGGTTCATGCGGCGATCATGGTCGCCCTGTGGCACGCATGGGTATCCGATGGACGCCCGACGCTGCCGCGCGCACTCGCCGTCGAGGTGGACGCGAGCGAATTCGCGCGGGTGGCAGAGCCGGGTGTGCATGGTCGGGTGGATGCCGCGACGCAGGTTCCTCCCGAGGCTATGCCGTCGCATTCGAGACGAGAAACAGCCATGCATCGAGAGGCTCGGCCGAGTGTGGCCGCAACGCGTCAGGCCGATCATGCAGGTCCTTCGCACAAGCCAGCCGCCGCCACCGCGGCGGCGCAGCCGGACAGTGAACGTGGGCGAACCGTGCCGGCGCAGGAATCGGCTCAGCCTGCCGCTGAAAATGCAGCGGCGGATACCGCGACGGTTGTCGCGCAGGCGATGCCGGGCGCGCAGTCGTCTACCAAACCCAAACCAGAACCCGTCACCGCACCGCGCTTCGCGGCGGCCTACCTGCGCAATCCCGCGCCCGACTATCCGGACGTCGCGCAGCGGCGCGGCTGGGAAGGCACCACGTTCCTGAACGTGCATGTGCTCGCGACCGGCCGGCCCGATCAGGTGCTGCTGTCGGCGAGCAGCGGACACGACGCGCTCGACGACGCGGCCGTCGCGGCGGTCATGGACTGGCGTTTCGTGCCGGCGAAGCGCGGCACGGAATCGATCGACGGCTGGGTCAGGGTGCCGGTTGTGTTCAAACTCGGAAACTAAGGAATCCGTCATGTCAGATTACAGCCACTATGCGGTCGTCGGCGCGTTTGCACTTCTCGCGGTGCTGTCGGCGCTCACCTGGACGCTGATCGTCGTCAAGGCGACGCTGTATGCGCGCGTCGCGCTCGCCAACCGCCGTTTTGCCGCGCGCCACGGTGATCGCCCGGCGCTGTCGATGCCGACGGACGACGATGCGGCCGCCAGCCTGAACGCGCGTCTGCAAGGTGCCGTGTGCATCGCATTGCGCGATCTCGACGCGCCCGAGCCGCACGTACCTGCCGCGCTGGTCGCATGGGATCGCCGCGATCTGCTCGAACGCACGCTCGCGCGCGAGATCCGGCGCGCGCAGCGGTCGCTCGAGCGCGGGCTTACCGTGCTCGCGTCGATCGCGAACGTCGCGCCGTTCGTCGGGCTGTTCGGCACCGTGTTCGGCATCGTCCATACGTTGCAGTCGATGACGGCGTCGGCCACGAACGGCATCGATGCGATCGCGGGGCCGATTGGGCAGGCGCTGGTCGCGACCGGCATCGGCATCGGCGTCGCGATTCCGGCCGTGCTGGCGTACAACCTGTTCCTGCGGCGGCTCAAGACCGTAACGGCCGGGCTCGACGAGTTCGGGCAGGACCTGATCGCGCTGGCCGAGCAGCGGCGGTTCAGGATCGACGCGCCGGTACATGCCGCGCTCCCGGCAGCGAGCAATGCAAGCGCCGTGCGTCGGGCGGCCGTATGAGGACGGATAACCGCGAAGCCGACGCGGGCGAACCGCTCGGCGAGATCAACGTGACGCCGCTCGTCGACGTCGTCCTCGTGTTGCTGGTGATCTTCATGGTCGCCGCGCCGCTGATGACGCATGCGATCCGCATCGACCTGCCGAAGGCGGCCGCCCCGGCGCGCGACATGCGTGCATCGACCGTCACCGTGACCGTCGACGCGCACGGCGCGGTCCGTATCGACGGCGCGCAGGTCAAGGCAGCCGAGGTCGAAGCCGTGCTGGCACGCCGCGTCGCGCGCGACCCGCGGACGAGCGTCAGCCTGCACGCGGACCGCAACGAGTCGTTCGGCACCGTGGCCGGTGTCATCGCGTCGATCGGGCGCGCGCGTGTCGCGCATGTGGCGATCGCGACGTCGGACGGCGATGCCGGTACGGCACGGTGAGGTGATCGACGTCAGCCGAGTCGCCACCGACATATCGGTACGGACAACGATATAACGACGATCAGACAAGAAAAGAGGAGACGTGGAGATGAAGGAAACGGATGGGGCGAAGCGCCGCTTCGTCGCCCGGCGCGCGGGCGTCACGCTGTGCTTCGGCGGCATGCTTGGCGGCTGGCTGACGTCGGCGTCGGCGCAGGTCGAACCGGCCGGCAACGTCGATGCACCGACGCTCGCGCCGATCGTCGTCGTCGGCACGACGCCGCTGCTCGGGATCGGCACGCCGCTGTCGCGCGTGCCGGCCAACGTCCAGACGATTCGCGGCGAGGACATCACGCGTCAGCACGGCGGCGTACTGACCGACTACTTCGAGAAGAACGTGTCGAGCGTCGACATCAACGAGGCGCAGGGCAATCCGTACCAGACGGACGTGAACTACCGCGGCTTCACGGCATCGCCGGTCGTCGGCACACCGCAGGGGCTGTCGGTGTTCGTCGACGGCGTGCGCGTGAACGAGCCATTCGGCGACGTCGTGAACTGGGATCTCATCCCGCAGGCGGCGACCGACACGATGCAGTTGATTCCCGGCTCGAACCCGACCTACGGGCTCAACACGCTCGGCGGCGCGCTCGCGATCACGACGAAGAACGGCAAGACGAGCCCGGGCGGTGCCGCACAGGTGTCGGTCGGCTCGTGGGGCCGCAAGACCGCGCAGCTCGAGCAGGGCGGGCGCATCGGCGGCAACCTCGATTACTACGTGACGGGCAACGTTGCGAACGACAACGGCTGGGCCGATCACAATGCGAGCCGCGTGCGGCAGGGATTCGGCAAGCTGCGCTACACCGACGCCGATACGACGCTGTCGATCTCGGCCGGCGGCGCGGACAATGCGCTGCAAGGCTCGCAGACGATTCCGCGCTCGTTTCTCGACAATCGCGCGCAGGCCTACACCTATCCAGACCTGAATCGCAACAGCGCCGCGTACGTCACCGTGTCGGGCGACCATTCTTTCGGCGATCACGTGCAGCTCAGCGGCAACGTCTATTACCGGCATTACCGCAACACCAACACCAGCAGCAACGTGAACGACGATTTCGGCAGCGTCGACGGCAGCGGCGCCACCGACGCCGTGCAGGCGACCAACGACCGCGCGGTGATCACGACCGACAGCTACGGCGCGAACCTGCAGCTGACGCTGCTCGGCAAGCTCGCGGGCCTGGACAACCAGTTCGTCGTGGGCGCGTCCGCCGATCTCGCTAACTCGGGCTTCGAGCAGTCGTCGCAGGATGCGATGTTCACGGATACGCGTGCGACGGTCGGCATCGGCGACTTCACCCGGAAGACGCGCGCGAAGACGCGCAACGCCAGCTACGGCGTCTACTTCGACGACACGCTGGCGCTGACGCGGCAATGGTCGTTGACACTGGCCGGCCGCTACAACTGGTCGCGCGCGGCGATCGAGGACGCGAGCGGCCTGCAGCCGTTGCTCACCGCGCGTCATACGTTCTCGCGGTTCAATCCGGCCGTTGGCGTGACGTGGAATCCGGTGCCCGGCTTCACCGCATATGCGACGTACAACGAAGGAATGCGCTCGCCGACCGCGATCGAGCTCGCATGCGCCGATCCGGCCGCGCCGTGTTCCTTGCCGAACGACTTTCTCGCCGACCCGGCGCTGAAGCCGGTGATCGCGAAGACGATCGAGTTGGGCGCGCGCGGCCGAAGCGGTGGGGCGACGACGTGGAGCGCGGCCGTCTACAGCACGACGCTCGACGACGACATCCAGTTCGTCAGCAGCAACGGGGGCGCGAGCACGCTCGGCTATTTCCAGAACGTCGGCAAGACGCGCCGGCAAGGCTTCGAGCTGGCGGGCCATACGCGGCTGGGGCCGGTCGGCATCGGTGTCAGCTACAGCTATGTCGACGCCACCTACCGCTCGACGTGGATCGAAAGCAGCGCGAGCAATTCGAGCGCCAATGCGCAAGGCAACATCGTCGTTCGCTCCGGCGACCGCATTCCCGGGATTCCGTCGAGCACCGTGAAGCTGAGGCTCGACTATGCGGCGACGCCGAAGTGGAATGTCGGCACCAACATCACGTATCGCAGCGGGGTGTTCGCGCGCGGCGACGAGAACAACCAGGACGTGAATGGGAAGGTGCCCGGCTATGTCCTGATCGACCTCGACACGACGTGGCAGGTGACGAAGCACCTGCAGCTGTTCGCGTCGATCACCAACCTGCTCGACAAGCGCTACGCGAGCTTCGGGATGCTCGGCCGAAATTTCTTCAACGGTCCGAATCATTCGTTCGACGGGCTCAACCCCGTCAACGAGCAGTTCGTCGGTCCGGGCGCGCCGCGCGGCGCGTGGGTGGGCGCGCGCTATGCGTGGGACTGAACGGCCGGCTCGGCGTGTTGCGGTGCGTCCGCTGCCGTGACGTCGAGCATCTGGCGGACCGCGCGAGCGACGCTACGCGCAAGGGCGTCGTCGCTCATGAGATGCCCGGCCGGCACGCGCTCGACGATGGCCGCCGGCACCGCGCGCGCGAGCCGATCGACGTTGTCGACCGGGCACACGCGGTCGTGCGTGCCGTGCACGGCATGCAGTGGCACACCGGCTTGCGCGGCCCGCCGCGCCAGCGCCAGCAACCGGCGCTCGCCGAGCCAGCAGTCGCGTTGCAGGTAGTGCGCCTGGATCCGGTATTTGTCGATCAGCCGGTCGATGGCGGGTTGCGTCGGCCGCGCGCCGCGCGCCGGCCGCCCGGTCAGGACCGCATCCTCATACGCGTTCCATGCGAGCGCGACCGCACGCTGCCGCGCCGCGCCGGCGCCCGGCTGGAGACGCCGCGCGCAGCAGGCGATCAGGCGATCGGCGCGCGCGGTGCCGGCGGCGGCCGTCAGGCGCTGCCAGGCCCGTGGCGCGCGTGCGCGCGTGCCGACGAACAGGCTGCGCACTTCGCGCGACGACGTCAGAAACAACCCGCGCAGCACGACGCCCGTCACGTGCGACGGATGCCGTCCCGCGTAGGCGAGCGCGAGCGCCGCGCCCCACGAACCGCCGACGACGCACCAGCGCGCGATGCCGAGCCGTGCACGCAGCGCGTCGAGATCGCCGATCAGACGCATCGTGTTGTTGTGACGCAGGCCGCCGCGCGGCGTCGATGCGCCCGCGCCGCGCTGGTCAACCAGCACGACGCGCATGCGTGCCAGGTTGAACAGGCCGAGCACCGCCGGTCGGCTCCCGCTGCCCGGGCCGCCGTGCAGCACGACGACCGGATCGCCGTGCGGGTTGCCGAATTCGGTCCACGCGATCCGGCATGCGTCGCGGGACAGGGCAGGTCGGGGCAGTCGCTGCGTCATGTCGTGTCGGAGAGAGGGTGACGGGTCCGGGAGAACCCGACAACAGGCCGGGGCTTGACTCACGTCAAAGCCAGAATCGCGCCAGCGACCACGATCGGGATCGATCGGGTAGCGGCGACGGGCGGAATCGCGATATTGCGTCCCGGCGCGTCGCGTACGCCTGCACCGCATGCAATCGACGTTGCTTTCATTTTGATTTCGATTTGCGTCGAGCGATGATGCGCGGCGCCCGACGCAAGCGCTGCCGACAGCGTGGCCCGAAGTTTGCTTGATCCAGCACAAAGTCCGGCACCGACCGGAAGGATCCCCGGAGGAGACAATGCGCGATGACGTTCATCCGACGGCCAACGCACGGGCCACGCATGCGCCCGGCTGGCCGACGCCGACGATCCAGAAGTCCCATGAGCGGTCCGAGACGTTCGGCCTGCAGGCGTCTACACGTCCCGACTACGACCTGCTGTCCGGCGCCGCGCTGGCGCTCAAGCGCGAGCAGAACCGCGTGCTGTGCGTGCATGCGATGCCCGTGATGGAGACGCTGCACGAGCAGATCGTCAATACGCAGAGCATGATCGTGCTGACCGATGCGGAAGGGCTGATCCTGCATTCGATCGGCGACGGCGACTTTTTACGGCGCGCGGAACGGGTCGCGCTGCGCCCCGGCGCGAACTGGGCGGAGAGCCGGCAGGGCACCAACGCGATCGGCACCGCGCTCGCGGAGCTGTGCCCGATGGTCGTGCACGGCGACCAGCACTTCCTGGCCGCGAACCATTTCCTGACCTGCTCGAGCGTGCCGATCCTCGACCCGTACGGCGACGCGATCGGCGTGCTCGACGTGACGGGCGATCATCGCAGCTATCACCAGCATACGATGGCTCTGGCGAAGATGTCGGTGCAGATGATCGAGAATCACCTGTTCACGACGACGTTCCAGGAAACGCTGCAGGTGTCGTTTCACGGCCGCCCCGAATTCCTCGGAACGTTGATGGAAGGGATCGTCGCGTTCACCGCGGACGGCCGCTTCCTGTCGGCGAATCGCAGCGCGCAGTTCCAGCTCGGGATGCCGCTCGCCGCGCTGCGCGCACATACGCTCGCGTCGCTGTTCGACGTGACGAGCGCGCAGCTGATCGACCGGATGCGCGCGAGCACCGAGCAGCACGTGTCGTTGAACCTCGGCAACGGCGCGGTGGTCTGCGCGCGCGTGCAGTTCCGGCGCGCGTTGCGGGCCGAGGGCAGCCGGCCCGCCGAAGTGCACGACGGCGCCGCGTCGGCCGCGCGGCCGCCTGCCGCGCAGGGCGCGGCGAGCCTGTCGCGGCTCAGCTATCTCGACACCGGCGATCCGCAGGTGGCGGCGGTGATCGCGAAGGTCCGCAAGGTCATCGGCAAGGACATTCCGGTGCTGATCACCGGCGAGACGGGCACTGGCAAGGAGTTGCTCGCGCAGGCGATCCACAACGACTCGCCCCGCCGCGACGGGCCGTTCGTCGCGGTCAACTGCGCGTCGATACCGGAGACGCTGATCGAATCCGAGCTGTTCGGCTACGAGGAGGGCGCGTTTACCGGCGCGCGCCGCAAGGGCGCGACCGGCAAGCTGCTGCAGGCCAACGGCGGCACGCTGTTTCTCGACGAAATCGGCGACATGCCGTATCCGCTGCAGGTGCGGCTGCTGCGCGTGCTGCAGGAGCGCGTCGTCAACCCGCTCGGCTCGACGAAGGCGATCGGCGTCGACATCGCGATCATCTGCGCGACGCACCGCGACCTGCGCGACATGATCGCGCAGAACCGCTTTCGCGAAGACCTGTACTACCGGCTCAACGGCCTCGTCGTGCGCCTGCCGCCGCTGCGCGACCGCACGGACCTCGCGGTGGTCGTCCAGAAGATGCTGCAACGGGAGACGTTGTCGGGGCCCGGGCGCCGGCCGTTGAGCGTCGCGCCCGACGTGATGGCGCTGTTCGAGCGCTGCGCGTGGCCGGGCAACTTCCGGCAGCTCGCGAACCTGCTGCGCACGGCGGCCGCGATGGTCGACGACGACTGCGAGATTCGCTGCGAGCATTTGCCGGACGATTTCTTCGACGACGTGCGGTGCGACGGCGCCACGGCGGCGCAGGAGACCTGTGCGCCCGCGCCGCTCGCATCGGAAGCGCCGGCGTTCGCGACCGCGGCCTGCGATGCGCGGCTGCAGGACGTGGCCGCCTCCGCGATCGCGGCCGCGCTTGCGCGTCACGGCGGCAACGTGTCGGCCGCCGCACGCGCGCTCGGCGTGTCGCGCAACACGATCTACCGCAAGATGCCGGCCGCCTGCCCGGATGCACTGGAGCGGGATGAACCGTGACGCAAGCCGCGACTGTCACACCGGTGTGTCAGGTTGCAACACCCGGTGTTCAAGGATTCAACACTTGCTCAACCGGCCGTGCGTCACATGAATCGTCGCCAGACGGTTTCTGAAATATTACCGTTGGCAAATCGTAAGAATGACGGTGCCGTGACCACCCGGCGGCTGCCGCATGCTTTCGCACGCCGCCGCGCGACGCAAGTCCCGCCCCGGCACGCTCCTTGCTGAATGGGTATCGGCCGCTCGATCGATGCGGTTTTTTTCGACTCACCCACTCAACAAGGAGACACATCATGCAATGGACCACCCCGGCCTATACCGACCTGCGTTTCGGTTTCGAAATCACGATGTACATCGCCAACCGCTGATCGACACGCGCTGTGCCGCCCGCATCGACGGACACGATGCGGGCGGCACCGGGAGCACACGCAGATGAAGATCAAGATACTCGGCTCGGGCGCCGGCGGCGGACTGCCGCAATGGAATTGCAACTGCGGCAACTGCCGTCGCGCGCGGGCCGGCACCGACGGCATCGTGCCGCGCACGCAATCGTCGATCGCCGTCAGCGGCGACGGCGTCGACTGGGTGCTGGTGAATGCGTCGCCGGACATCCTCGCGCAGCTGCGCGCCGCCCCCGACCTGCAGCCGGCTCGCGCGATCCGCGACAGCGCGATCGTTGCCGTCGTGCTGTGCGACGCGCAGATCGATCATGTGACGGGCCTGCTGATGCTGCGCGAACGCACGTCGCCGCTGCCGCTATATGCGAGCGCGCCGGTGCTCGACGACCTGTCGACCGGGCTGCCGCTCGTGCCGCTGCTCGGCCACTATTGCGGTGTCGACGTTCACACGATCGCACCGGGCGAACCGTTCGCGATACCGGGCGCCGGCGGCATCCGCTTCACCGCCGTGCCGGTCGACAGCAAGCCGCCGCCTTATTCGCCGCGCCGGGAGGCGAGCGTGCCGGGCGACAACATCGCACTCCTGATCGAGGACACGACGAGCGGCCGACAGGCGTTCTATGCGCCGGGGCTCGCCGACGTCGACGACGGCGTGCGCGCCGCGATGCGCGACGCCGACCTCGTGCTGGTGGACGGCACGTTCTGGACCGGCACGGAGATGATCGACCTCGGCCTGTCGTCGAAGCACGCGGCCGACATGGGGCATCTCGAGCAGTGCGGCGACGCGGCGCGGCCGGGCATGATCGACCGCCTTCGGCTGTTGCCGACGCACACGCGCAAGGTCCTCACGCACATCAACAACACGAATCCGATTCTCGACCCCGGTTCCGCGCAGCGCGCGCAATTGCGCGAGCACGGCATCGAGGTCGCCCACGACGGCATGCAATTCGAGGTCTGACCATGAACGCACCGATTCCCGCCGCGGCGCTGCACGCGACGCCCTGGAGTGCGCAGGAGTTCGAGGCGCGCCTGCGCGCGCTCGAATCGCGCTATCACATCCACCATCCATTCAACCGCCGCTTGAATAGCGGCGCGTGTTCACCGGCGCAGATTCGCGGCTGGGTCGCGAACCGCTTCTACTATCAGATCAGCATCCCGCTGAAGGACGCGGCGATCCTGTCCAACTGCCCGGATCGCGACACGCGCCGGCTGTGGGTCGAGCGGATTCTCGACCATGACGGTCACGGCGGCCAGGAAGGCGGGATCGAGGCATGGGCGCGGCTCGGCGAGGCGGTCGGCATCGAGCGCGCGGAGTTGTGGTCGCTCGAGCATGTGCTGCCCGGCGTGCGGTTCGCGGTCGACGCCTACGTCAATTTCGCGCGGCGCGCGCCGTGGCAGGAGGCCGTGTGCTCGTCGCTGACCGAGATGTTCGCGCCGCAGATCCACCTCGACCGGCTCGCGGGCTGGCCGTCCCACTATCCGTGGATCGAGGCGGCCGGGCTGCAGTATTTCCGCAGCCGCGTGCCGCTCGCGCAGCGCGACGTCGAACACGGGCTCGCGGTGACGCTGAACCATTTCACGACACCGGACGCGCAACGGCGCGCGCTCGACATCCTGTCGTTCAAGCTGGATGTGCTGTGGTCGATTCTCGATGCGATTGAAAAGGCGTATCCCGCATGAACTCCAACGACGCCGTCAGCGGCGTGCCGCTGCGCCCCTCGCTGAGGGGCATGTACCGCCTGCAATGGGAGGCGGCCCAGGATGCGTACGTGCTCCTGTATCCGGAAGGCATGGTCCGGCTCAACCCGAGCGCGGGCGAGATCCTCGCGCGCTGCGACGGCACGCGCGAGCTCGACGACATCATCGACGAACTCGAGCGGCTGTTCAGCACGTCGGACCTTGCGTCGGACGTCTATCGCTTCCTCGATCATGCGCGACTGCGCGGCTGGCTCGACTGACTCGACTGACTCGACTGACATGGACATGACCCCACCCCCGAACCGGCCGTCCGCGCCGCTGTGGCTGCTTGCTGAGCTCACATACCGCTGTCCGCTGCACTGCGCGTTCTGCTACAACCCCGTCGATTTCGCGACGCACGGCGCGGAGCTCGATACCGACGCATGGCGCACGGTGATCAGCGACGCGCGCGCGCTCGGCGCCGCGCAGATCGGCTTTTCCGGCGGCGAACCGCTGCAGCGCGGCGACCTGGAGGTGCTGGTCGAGCATGCGCGGTCGCTGGGTTTCTATACCAACCTGATCACGTCGGGCGTGGGCCTGAATGCCACGCGCATCGACCGGCTCAAGGCGGTCGGGCTCGATCATATCCAGCTGTCGCTGCAGGATTCGACGCGCGAGCTGAACGACTTCCTGACCAGCACGCGCACCTTCGACCTCAAGCGCGGCGTCGGGCGGCTGATCAAGTCGCACGGCTATCCGATGGTGCTGAACTGCGTGCTGCATCGGTACAACCTGCCGCATGTCGGCCAGATCATCGAGATGGCGCTCGACCTCGGCGCGGATTTTCTCGAACTCGCGAATACGCAGTACTACGGCTGGGCGATGCTGAATCGCGAACAGCTGATGCCGACCGCCGAACAACTGCGCGAAGCGGAGGAAACGGTCAACCGCTACCGCAAGCTCGTCGGCGAACGGTGCAAGATCCTGTTCGTCGTGCCCGACTACTTCGAGCAGCGGCCGAAGGCCTGCATGAACGGCTGGGGCTCGGTGTTCCTCGGTGTCGCACCGGACGGCACCGCGCTGCCGTGCCATGCCGCGCGCGGATTGCCCGGCCTCGTGCTGCCGAACGTGCGCGAGCGGTCGCTGAAGGACATCTGGTACGAAAGCGACGCGTTCAACGCGTTTCGCGGTGATGGCTGGATGCGCGACCCGTGCCGCACCTGTGACGAGCGCCATGCGGATTATGGCGGGTGCCGCTGCCAGGCGTACATGCTGGCCGGCGATCCGGCGCAGGCCGATCCGGTCTGCGCGAAGTCTCCGCATCACGGCCGGGTCGAGCAGGCCGTGCAGTTCGCGCGACTGGCAGGGCGACAGGACGAGCGTCCGCTGATCTTTCGCAGTGCTGCGAATTCTGTCGGGCGGTGAGCGGCGCGGAGCGCTGCATCGGGCACGTCACTTTCTTGACTTCCTCGACGATCAACGCACCGCCTGTTCGAGCAACGCCGCGAACGCGGCCTCGTCCACGCGCAGCCCTCGCGGCGCGCGGCGTACCTCCAGCGCCGCGAGCATCCCGGCCTCGAACGCATCGAGCACGGCCGGGTGGATGTAGCAGCGCCGGCATACGGCCGGCGTGTTGCGCAATATGTCGGCGACGGCCCGCACCGTCTCGACGATCTGCTTGCGCGCCTGCGTGACGTCCTCGTGCGGGATGCGCCGCAGCAACGCCAGCGCCTGAACGCTGCCCGCCCAGGTCCGGTAATCCTTCGCGGTGAACTCCGCGCCCGCCGCCTCGCGCAGATAATCGTTCACGTCGGACGAGCCGATCGAATGACGTGCGCCGTCGTCGTCCACATACTGGAACAACTCGTGCCCGGGCAACTCCGCGCAGCGCCGCACGATCCGGCCGACGCGCGGATCTTCCACGGTCACGTCATGCTCGATGCCGCTCTTGCCCGTGAAGCGCAGGCGAACCTGTCCCGGCCGGATCGTCACGTGGCGCTTGCGCAGCGTCGTCAGTCCGTACGACGCGTTCTCGCGTGCGTATTCGGCGTTGCCGATCCGCGCGAGCGTCGTGTCGAGCAGCCGGACGATCGTCGCGACGATCTTGTCGCGCGGCATCCCGGGCAGTGCCAGATCACGCGCGACGCGCGTGCGGATGCGCGGCAGTGCGCGGGCGAAGGCCGCCATCCGCGCGTACTTGTTCGCGTCGCGCGTCTCGCGCCACTGCGGGTGATAGCGATACTGCTTGCGCCCGCGCGCATCGCGCCCCGTCGCCTGCAAGTGGCCGCGCGGGTCCATGCAGATCCAGACGTCGGTATACGCCGGCGGAATCGCAAGCGCATCGATGCGGGCGATTTCGTCGGCGTCGCGGATCCGGACGCCGTCCTGCGTGTAGTACGCGAAGCCGTGGCGCAATCGCCGGCGCGTGTAGCCGGGATGCCGGTCGTCGACATGGCGCAGCGGCGCGGCCGAATGATAGCCGGTTTCGGTGCCGGAGCCGCGTCGGGACGCGCACTTCTTCATGGCGCGAGGCGCCAGCGGACGAGCGTTTCCATGTGCGGCGTTCGGGGGTTCACGCACGGCGGACATCGTTGTTCTCCTTGTTGTCGGAGCGGCCGTCGCGGGGCGCGAACGGCGCTTGCAAGGGCGACAGCAAGATCCGTGCGCCGCCGCTGGATGCGCCGCCCCATCGACGTCGAAGCGGTTGGAGCAGACGAAGACAGGCGCTAGGTGTTTATACGTATGCCGATACCGATATCGCTTCAATCCAATATTTCATTGGAAGGTTATCGGACTTGTTTCTAGACTGATCCGGGGCGTACATACCGGGCCGACCGCACGCGCCGGCCGGCACCGCCCGAACCGCGTCCGCGCCACGCAGAACCACAACAGCACGGCACCGCGCCAGGCCGGGCCGCGACATACAACGACATCATCGGAGACGGACCATGACATTCATCAGGAAGCTGACGGCCGGTGCGCTCGTCGCCGCGGCGACGGTATTCGCGTCGGGCGCGCACGCGCAGCAAAAGCCGATCACGCTCGGGTTCTCGCAGGTCGGCGCGGAAAGCGCGTGGCGCACCGCGAACACCGTGTCGGTGAAGAGCGCGGCGAAAGATGCCGGCATCAACCTGAAATTCTCGGACGCGCAGCAGAAGCAGGAGAACCAGATCCGCGCGATCCGTTCGTTCATCGCGCAGAAGGTCGACGTGATCGCGTTCTCGCCGGTCGTCGAGTCGGGCTGGGAGCCGGTGCTGACCGAAGCGAAGGCGGCCCATATTCCGGTGATCCTGACCGATCGCGGCGTCGACGTGAAGGATCCGTCGCTGTACGTGACGATGATCGGTTCCGACTTCCTCGAGGAAGGGCGGCGCGCCGGCCACTGGATGGAAGAGCGCTTCAAGAACGACGCGGGCCCGATCAACATCGTCGAGCTGCAGGGCACGGTCGGCTCCGCACCGGCCAACGACCGCCGCGCGGGCCTGCTCGAAGTGATCAAGAACAATCCGAAGTTCAAGGTGATCGCGTCGCAAAGCGGCGACTTCACGCTCGCCGGCGGCAAGCAGGTGATGGAAGCGTTTGCGAAGACGTACGGCAAGCAGATCAACGTCGTCTACGCGCACAATGACGACATGGCGCTCGGCGCGATCCAGGCGATGGAAGAGGCCGGCATCAAGCCCGGCAAGGACGTGAGCGTCGTGTCGTTCGACGCGACCAAGGGCGGCTTCCAGGCGATGGTGGCCGGCAAGATCAACGTCGACGTCGAATGCAGCCCGCTGCTCGGCCCGCAGCTGATGACCGCGGTGAAGGACGTGGTCGCCGGCAAGCAGTTGCCGAAGCGCATCGTCACGAACGAGACGGTGTTCCCGATGAGCGTGGCGGCGCAGGTGCTGCCGACCCGCAAGTACTGAGTCCCGGCGGACGCGGGCGGCGGCGCGGCTGCCGTCGTCCGTCGTCCGCCTCGAATCGAGGGCGATCCATGACGAATCCGCCGGTGGTCGAGATGATCGGCATCGACAAGGCGTTTCCGGGCGTGAACGCGCTGCAGCGCGTGAACTTCCGGTTGTTTCCGGGCGAAATTCATGCACTGATGGGCCAGAACGGCGCGGGCAAGTCGACGCTGATCAACGTGCTGACCGGCGTGCATGCGCACGACGCGGGCGAGATTCGCGTCGGCGACGCGCCGGTGCGGTTCGCCGCGCCGCGCGAGGCCGAGGCGGCCGGGATCCAGACGCTGTACCAGGAAGTGAACCTGTGCGCGAACCTGTCGGTCGCCGAGAACATCTTCGCGGGCCGGCAGCCGATGCGGCGCGGCGCGATCGACTGGAAGACGATCCATGCGCGGGCGCGCGATGCGCTCGCCGAGCTCGACCTGTCGCTCGACGTCACGCGTTCGCTCGACGCGCATCCGATCGCGGTGCAGCAGATGGTCGCGATCGCGCGGGCCGTGTCGGTCGATGCGCGCGTGCTGATTCTCGACGAACCGACGTCGAGCCTCGACGACGGCGAGGTCGCGCGGCTCTTCGACGTGCTGCGCCGACTGAAGGCGTCGGGGATGGCGATCCTGTTCGTCACGCACTTTCTCGAACAGACCTATGCGGTGTCCGACCGGATCACCGTGATGCGCAACGGCGAGCGCGAGGGCGAGTATCTCGCGCGCGACCTGCCGGTCGACATGCTCGTCGCGAAGATGACCGGCCGCGAACCGATGTCCGGCACGCTGCAAGCGGGCGCGGCGGCCGTGCAGCGCGACGCCGACGCGGCTGCGCCGTTCCTGTCGATGCAGCAGGCCGGCCGGCGCGGGATGATGAGCCCGCTCGATCTCGACGTGCGGCCCGGCGAAATCGTCGGGCTGGCCGGGCTGCTCGGCTCGGGGCGCACGGAAACCGCGCGGCTCGCGTTCGCGGCCGAGCGCACCGACACCGGCGCGATCGAGATCGACGGCACGCGCAAGCGGCTCGCGTCGCCGCACGATGCCGTTCGCAACGGGATCGCGTATTGCCCGGAGGATCGCAAGAAGGAGGGGATCGTCGCGGCGTTGTCGATCCGCGAGAACATCGTCCTCGCGCTGCAGGCGCGGCGCGGCTGGTGGCGGCTGATCAGCCGCGCGCGCCAGCGCGAACTCGCCGAGACGTACATCGCGCGGCTCGGCATCAAGGCGCGCGACGCGGAGCAACCGATCGGGCTGCTGTCCGGCGGCAACCAGCAGAAGGTGCTGCTCGCGCGCTGGCTCGCGACGGAGCCGAAGCTGCTGATCCTCGACGAGCCGACGCGCGGCATCGACGTCGCCGCGAAATTCGACATCATGGAGCGCGTGCTCGCGCTGTGCGCGCAGGGGCTCGCGATCCTGTTCATCTCGTCGGAGATCAGCGAAGTGGTGCGCGTGAGCCACCGGATCGCGGTGCTGCGCGATCGCCGCAAGGTCGCCGAACTGACCGGTGCCGAGGCGTCGGAGGAACACGTGTATCAATTGATCGCGGGAGGCCGGTCATGATCCGGTTACGCACGTTGCTTCGCCATCCGCTCGTGTGGCCGGTGCTGACGCTCGCGCTGCTGTTCGCGCTCGACGTCGCGTATCGGCCGGGCTTCCTGTCGATCGCGGTGCTCGACGGCCACTTGTTCGGCGCGCCGATCGACATCCTGAATCGCGCGGCACCGCTCGTGATCGTGTCGCTCGGCATGACGCTCGTGATCGCGACGCGCGGGATCGACATCTCGGTCGGCGCGATCGTCGCGATCGCCGGCGCGGCCGCGGCGATCGTGCTCGACGGCGATCCGACGCGGGTCGGCACGGCGCTGGCCGCCGCGCTCGGCGTCGGGTTGCTCGCGGGCGCATGGAACGGCGTGCTCGTCGCGTTCGTTGGGATGCAGCCGATCATCGCGACGCTGATCCTGATGGTCGCCGGGCGCGGCATCGCGCAGTTGCTGACCGGCGGACAGATCATCCCGATCGGCGCGCCGGGCTACCTCGAACTCGGCGGCGGCTATCTCGCGGCCGTGCCGTGCTCGGTCTGGATCGCGATCGCGACGATCGCGGCGACCGCGCTGCTGGTGAACCGTACGGCGCTCGGCCTGTTCATCCGCGCGATCGGCGTGAATCCGGTCGCGACGCGGCTCGTCGGGCTGCGCGCGGGGGCGGTCGTGTTCGGCGTCTATCTGTTCTCCGGCGTGATGTCGGCGCTCGCCGGCATCCTCGCCAGCTCGAACGTGCGCAGCGCCGACGGCAACAACGCGGGGCTGCTGCTCGAACTCGACGCGATCCTCGCGGTGACGCTCGGCGGCACGTCGCTGCTCGGCGGCCGCTTCAGCCTCGCGGGCTCCGTGCTTGGCGCGCTGATCATCCAGACGCTCACCTATACGACGTATTCGATCGGCGTGCCGCCGGAGGCGACGCTCGTCGTGAAGGCGCTCGTCGTGATCGTCGTGACGCTGATCCAGTCGGACGCGGCGCGCGCGCGGGTGATCCAGCATGCGTCGCGGCTGCTGTCTTCCATCCGTTCGCGCACCACCACCGGAGCCACGCCGCGATGAACCGATTCTTCGCACGGTTTACCGACCCGCGCACGCTGCCGATCGTCGTGACGATCGTGCTGTTCGCCGCATTGTTCAGCTTCGGATCCGTGATGTACACGGGCTTCTTCTCGATGCAGGTGCTGACCGGGCTGCTCGTCGACAACGCATTCCTGCTGATCGTCGCGATCGGGATGACGTTCGTGATCGTGTCGGGCGGCATCGACCTGTCGGTCGGCTCTGTCGTTGCATTGACAACGATCTTCTGCGCGGTCGGCGCCGAACGATTGCACTGGCCCGTCTGGGTGATCGTCCCGCTCGTGCTCGTGTTCGGCGCGCTGTACGGCGCGGCGATGGGTGCGTTGATTCATTACTTCCGGTTGCAGCCGTTCATCGTCACGCTCGCCGGGATGTTTCTCGCGCGCGGCGCATGCTTCCTGATCACGACGCAGTCGATCACGATCAACGAGCCGACCTTCCATGCGCTCGCGGGCATCAGCGTGCCGGTCGGCGGCGGGACGCTGAGCGCGGGCGCGCTGATCGCGCTCGCGACGCTGGCCGCCGCGATCTACGTCGCGCATTTCACGCGCTTCGGCCGCAACGTGTATGCGGTGGGCGGCAACGAGCGATCGGCGCTGCTGATGGGGCTGCCGGTCGCGCGCACGAAGGTCGGCGTGTATGCGCTGAGCGGCTTCTGTTCGGCGCTCGGCGGCGTGGTGTTCACGCTGTACGTACTGTCCGGCTACGGGCTGCAGGCGCAGGGGATGGAGCTCGACGCAATCGCCGCGACCGTGATCGGCGGCACGCTGCTCACGGGCGGGGTGGGGTACGTGATCGGGTCGGTGTTCGGCGTCGGCATTCTCGGCACGATCCAGGTGCTGATCACGTTCGACGGCACGCTGAGTTCGTGGTGGACGCGGATCGTGATCGGCGCGCTGCTGTGCGTGTTCTGTCTGCTGCAGCGGGTCATCGAGCGGCACGCGGCGCGGCGGCGTAGCGGTGGGACCGGGCTCGATCCGAAGCGGCGGAAGCGCGATGCCGCGCAGGTGACGCCCGCCGCCGCGCCGCGCGACGATGCGGCGCTCGGTTCGACGATGCGCATGTTGTTGCGTATGCAACGTTCGGCGTGATGCCGGCGCGCCTTTGGCGGGCTTCTTCGTTGGCCGACATTGCTTGCTGCGTCGCCGTTGGCGGCTGTCAACGGCGCTTCGGCGCGGCCGCCAGCCGCGTTTGACCGATTCGCGAATGCGCGTCGCGCGACAGCGACGCGTGCGTTGTAATCACGCCGGCCCGGCCATGTCGGGTTCCACGTCGAACGACGCATCCGCGATGCCCGTGTGCTTCAGCGACTCGGCGAGTCGTTCGATCGCCGGCAGATCCAGCGTGTCCAGGCGCTCGCGCATCGCCTGCACGAACGCGGCATGCCGTGGTGCATGCGCGTGCTGTCCGAGCCATTCCTCGATATCGGTGAGGCGGCCTTCGCTCGCGAGCACGGCCAGCTCGTCGAGCGCGTCGGCAGGCGGACAGCGCATCGCGTGTGCGTCCGGCACGGGCCCGGTTGGATCGGCGGATTCGGCGGCGCGCACGAGCGCCGACGCCGGGATCATCGCGCGGCCGATCGCGGGCGCCACGATCTGGAACGTGAACGACGTGCCGACGCCCGGCTGGCTCGACACGGCCAGCTCGCCGTGCATCGCGCCGACGATCCGCTGCGCGATGAACAGGCCGAGCCCGGTGCCGCCGTTCACCGCCTGCACCTGCTGGTATGCACGAAAGATGTCGGTGGTCTTGTCGATGTCGATGCCGATTCCGGTGTCGGCGACCTCGAACACGATCCGCCATGCATCGCCTTCCGGATACGCGCCGACCGACAGCGTGACCGTGCCGTCGCGCGTGAACTTCGACGCGTTTGACAGCAGGTTGAGCAGCACTTGCTGCAG
This sequence comes from Burkholderia sp. RF4-BP95, assembly GCF_001521985.1. Taxonomy (NCBI): domain Bacteria; kingdom Pseudomonadati; phylum Pseudomonadota; class Betaproteobacteria; order Burkholderiales; family Burkholderiaceae; genus Burkholderia; species Burkholderia sp. RF4-BP95. Next base: position 24,434 of record NZ_LOSX01000026.1, read on the forward strand.
CCGAATGCCGTCGATCGACAGCTTGCGCGGCAACGGCGTCAGCGGCCGGTAGACGAACCGGTTGTCCTGCTGGGAACACAGCGCGACCGCATAGTCGACGATGTCGTTCAGCAGGCCGGGCAGGTCGGTCGCGTGCGGCGAAATGCCGAGCGGCTGCAACTCCGCCTTCGTGTATTGCAGCAATTCGTCGATCAGCGTGAGCTGGTAGCGGATGCTGCGGTCGATCGAGCGGATCAGCCGCGCCTGGCTGCGCGTCGCGCCTTGCAGCAGCAGCTTCGCGTAGCCGTTGATCGTCGACAGCGGCGCGCGCAGGTCGTGGCTCACGTAGCCGAGCGTCTCGATCTTCTGCTGCATGTGCATGCGAACCTGTTGCAGCGCGTCGTTGAGCGCGACCGTGCGCTTCGCGACTTCGTCGCGCAGGCGATCCTGTTCGGTGAGCTGCCACTGCTCGAGGCGCTTGCGTGCTTCGGTGCGCTGACGGCCCACGTGGTTGATCCACGCGGCCAGCACGAGCAGGTGCGTGGCGAGACCGATGATCGCGATGACGGGGTTCGGGTAGATGTCGGACTTGAGCCAGAACAGCCAGGCCGGGATTGCGTCCTTGCCGTCGAGAATGCGGATCACCATGTTGAAGCTCGCGAACGCGATCGCGATCAGCATCACGCGGCCCGTCGGCGTCCGGCGAATCGCGAGCGTCAGCGCGAGGGTGAGGTTCACGATCGCCAGCACGGTGTTCAGCCGCAGGCAGAACCACGTAAACGTGAGCAGGTCGCCGCATGCGGCCCCGGCGATGCCCGCGCACTCGAGCGCGATGAACCCCGCGTAGATCGCGCGGAACGGGATGCGTGCCTTCTCGCGACGGGCGACCGTCAGGATGAACGCGATGAAGCACACGACCGACAGGTAGACGAAGATCACCTCGCCGCGCGCCGACCATTCGCGCGCGGCGGGCCACAGATACAGCGCGGTGTAGCCGCGGTAGGTTGCCTCGAACAGCGTCGTGTTCAACGCGAGCATCGCCAGCACGACGAACATGCCGCTGCGCGAGAAGAAGCCGATCAGCAGCGCACACCACACGAGCGCGAGCAGCCCGCCGAGAAAGCCGAAGTTCCACATGGTCGCGTGCAGCTCGTGGGCCTGCCATGCGTCGCGCGTGAAGGCGCTCGGCGCGAGCCGCAGTTCCTTGCGCGACGTGATGCGGATCAGGACGGGCAACCGTTCGCCCGGGCGCAGCGTCGCATCGAGCACCGGATACCGGGACGCCGGCCGGCTCATGCCGTTTTCGTCGGCCGGGAAGCGGCCGGCGAGCGTCCACGTGCCGCCGTGCCCGACGTAGAAATCGGCGCGGTCGACGCGTGCGTCGCGGATCGCCAGCACCATCGGCTGTTCGACGCGGTCGCCGTTGACCAGCGTCGCGCCGACCCACCAAGCGGAGCGTGAGAATTCGATGTTGAACGACGGTCGCGCCGCCGCGGCAGCACGACGTTGAGACTCGGCGAGCCGTGCGGCGGCCTGGTCGACGGACAACTGCGTGCCCGGATCCTCGAGCAACGAGACCGCGTCCAGCTGTGCGGGGTTTTCCGTCGCGGCGGCCCGGTGTGTCGCGCAGGCGAGCACCAGTGCCGTCAGCAGCAGCACCATCGCGTGCCAGCACGAGGTGCGACGCCTATGCATCGCGCGGGCAGTCATGCGCCGGCGGCGGAGCATCGATCGTCGGCCGCTGGCGCCGCCAGTCCGACGGCGTGATACCGAACCGTTCGCGAAAGGCCGTCGCGAAATTGCCCGGCGTCGAGAAGCCGATCTCCTCGGCGATGTCGCCGATGCCCATCGACGTCTCGGCGAGAAAGTGCTTCGCGGCGCGCAGCCGTGTGTCGCGCAGGTATTCGAATACGGTCTGGCCGAGATGATCGCGGAACACGCGCGACAGCCGTTTTTCGTGTGTGCCGACCTGTCTCGCGAGTTCGTCGAGCCCGGGCGGGTTGCGCAGCTCGCGCAGCAGGATGTCGCTTGCCGCGCGCACCAGGGCGGCGTCGGGGTGGTCGGGCAGCTTGGGCAGATGCGCGAACGGCTGGCTGCGTCGCGCCCGTTTCAGATGATTGCGGATCCGTGCAATGACCTCGACCGGTTCGAACGGCTTCACGATGTAGTCGAGCGCACCGGTTTCGAGCCCTGCGATGCGATCCTGGAGATCGCTCGCGGCAGTCAGGATGATGACGGGAATGTTCTGCGTCGACGGCGTCGAGGCCAGCAGCCGGCACGCGGCGAAGCCATCCATGCGCGGCATCCGCACATCCATCAGGATCAGGTCGGGCGCGATCGCCTGCGCACGGTGATAGGCCTGCAGACCATCGAACGCGACGCTGATCCGGCAGCGCGCGGAACGCAGGATCTCCGTCAGGAGCCGCAGGTCGTTCGGTCGGTCATCTACGACGAGAATGTGTGCGCCAACGAGATCCGGCGTGACGCGGAGCGACGCCGGACTGGACGAGCGGGATGACATGGTTGCGAACGCGAAGGGAGGGTAGGCTGGGGTCGGAATCGATGCATCTATATGCACGATTGTTGCGAAAAATTATATGCCGACAACAAAGTCGTCGGTGAGGATTCCGTGCGGTCCGTGGGGGCATGTCTGACACGGCTGAGCGGGCGCATGGCCGCTCCGAAAGGTTCGACGAAAAAGGGAGCGGAAAAACTTTCCTGATTGCCCGCCGAATATCGGTTTTTATTGCCGCGTGATTCTTTATGAAAATGCCGTGGCCCGAACAATGATTTTGAACGAATTATGTCGTTGCCATGCCCGAATTCGGTGCTGGTCGATTTCATCAATTCATTGCCTCGTAATGGAAATCTTATCGGTGGCGGGTTGAAATTACTTTCATATTTAAATTTTCAGCCCGGCGGGCTTGTATGAATGTAAATATCGTCCGCTCTGGAAAAGCATTTTTCCGCCCGGGAAAAGGTTTGGTCTGACGAACCCCGGCACACTAGACTGGAGGCGGATGGAATCGGTTCTGGATGACCAGCGAATTCACCGCAAACGTTTTGCCGTCGCCGCCTTTTTCGGGGCGCAATATTCAATGTGACATTACATGCTGTCAATCTCATATTCCGGGATTGCAGCGGTGTGACGGAAACCGGCACGAGGGTAATAAAAACTTCATCATTCTTCGAATGTACCGATGTAACAAGGTGCATCGGTGAATGCAGAAGTCGATGCGAGTTTGACACATCAGGCAGCAAGAAATCGTCAAAGAAAGTCAGTCGATAAATGGAATGAAGGGGTCATCCGGTCAGTCGGCGGTATTTCCGGAAATCCGGAATGTCCGGCGGTGGCCTGGATGTAAAAAGGGGTGAGCGGGTACGCGTCGATCGCCGGGCAGTTCGATCCTTCGAACGGCGGTCGCGCGATACCGCTGTCGATCAGACGGGCACGAGAAGACATGAACATCAAAGGCATGGCAGATCAACGCACCGGTTCGCTCGAACCGGTGTCGGCTGTCAGCGTTCGCGATCCTGCGGCGCATGCGTCAACCCACGGGGCCGCACGGCGGCATCCGCCTCCCGAATGAACCTGGGCGGCCGGTCTGCAGGTCAGGCCGGCTGCTTCCATCCGGCGTCTGAACGACGCCTCCTCATGAGATTCGACGTCGCCGCGGGTCCGGCGCGACGGTGTCCGCACGCGTTCGTTTCGCGGGCGCGGGGCGCGTCGCGCCGTCGCCTGGCCCAGCGATGTCGGTGTCCGTGAGTCGATAACCCGCGATCGTCGCCGCGCCGCGTGTCCGATTGGCACGAGCGGTGTGCGGTCGTGCGATCGCGACAGCGGTCGCGACTGTCGTGCGGGGCCGTTCGCAATCAAGTTAGTCGTACGAAGTGAAGCAATGGAGCGGTGCGAGGCGATGGGCGCGCGTGCATGGATGCGCGCTTCGTTTGCCGTCGCGTTCGCTGTCGCGTGATTCAGCACACGAAAACCGAGGGAAAACGAGATGAACAAGTCGTTCAAGTCGATCTGGAACGAAGCACTGGGGGCGTGGGTCGCGGCGTCCGAGCTCGATCGCGCGCGCGGCAAGCGCGTGGTGTCGTCGAGACGTGCGGATGCGCATGCGGCACCGGACGCTGGCGCTGGCACGACAGTGCTGGCGGGGCTGTCGCCGCGGCGAATCGCGACGCTGGTCGCGGCCGCGTATCTCGGCTTGTTCCAGGCGGGCGCCCACGCGCAGTATTCGGCGGGGGGCGGCTCCGCGACCGGCGGCGCGAGTTCGATCGCCGTCGGTAACGGTTCGGTCGCCACGCAGGTGAATTCCACCGCGTTCGGCAACCTGTCCACGGCGACGGGCGTTTCAGCCACGGCGATCGGCCCGGGCGCGCACGCCATTGCCGACGGTTCGACATCCGTCGGCATCAATTCTCAGGCAACCGGCGTCAACAGCGTGGCGATGGGCGTGCAGGCGATCGGCTCCGGCAACTATTCGGTCGCGATCGGCAACCTGTCGAGCTCGACCCAAAGCGGCTCGGTGGCGATCGGCAGCGGTGCGTCGGCGATCGGCGTGTCCGCGATCGGGCTCGGGAACAATGCGACGGCCTCCGGTCAATACGCGGCCGCGCTCGGCCTCGGATCGGTCGCGTCGGGGGCGCAAGCCGTCGCGCTCGGTTTTTCGTCAAACGCCACGAATACGGGCTCCGTCTCGCTCGGCAATCAGTCGACGAGTTCGGGCGCGGCCGGCGTAGCCGTGGGCAGCGGCTCGCTCGCTTCCGGCAATTCGGCCGTGGCCGTGGGCGTGAACAGCGGCGCGAAGGGCACGTCGTCGATTGCCATCGGCTGGGGCGGCACGGCAGGCGTGCCGGGGTCGGGTGCGCAATCGCTCGGCACCAGTTCGATCGCGATGGGCTCGAATACCTCGGCGGGCGCCGACAATGCGCTGGCGTTCGGCCTGAACGCGAATGCGTCGGGCCTCAGCTCGATCGCGATGGGCGTGCAGTCGACTGCGACGCAGCAGTTCGGCGTCGCGCTCGGCAATCTCGCGCTCGCGACGGGCATATCGGGCACCGCGCTGGGCGCCGGCGCGACGGCGTCTGCCGTGAATGCGACGGCGATCGGCATCAACAGCGTGGCGGCGGCGGGCGCCACGGTCGCAATCGGCGCCAGCAACTCGGTCGCGGCGGCGGCGGGCGCGGGCTCGATCGCCGGCGGGAACAACTCGCAGGTCCTGAGCGGCACCGGCGCCGTCGCGCTCGGCGAAGGTCAGACCGTGAGCGGCAACGGCGCGGTCGCCATCGGCGATCCGAGCACCGCGATCGGCACCGGCGCGGTGACGATGGGCTCGAACAACACCGCGAACGGCAACGGCGCGGTGGCGATCGGCAATTCGAACAACGCGCAGGGCGTGGGCTCCCTCGCGCTTGGCAATACGTCGACGGCGGCAGCGGCGGGCGCGGTGGCGTTCGGCGCGTCGGCCGTGGCGAACAACGCCAACGATGTCGCGCTCGGTTCCGGCTCGGTGACGGCCGCGCCGAATCCGACGGCGTCCGCGACGATCGGCGGCGTCACGTACAGCTTCAACGGCATCAATCCGACCAGCGTCGTCAGCGTCGGCGCGGCGGGCAGCGAGCGCCAGATCACCAACGTCGCGGCCGGGCGGATCAGTTCGTCGAGCACGGACGCGATCAACGGGTCGCAGCTCGATGCGACGAACCAGGCGGTGACGTCGCTGTCGACGTCGACGCTGTCGAGCATCACGTCCTTGTCGACCTCGACGTCGACGGGCTTGTCGTCGGCGAACAGCGCGATCACGTCGTTGTCCACGTCGACCTCGACCGGGATCAGTTCGCTTTCCACGGGCCTGAGCTCGACGAACAGTTCCGTCGCGTCCCTGTCGACCTCCACGTCGACGGGCATCAGTTCGCTGTCGACCGGCCTGAGTTCGACCAACAGTTCGATCACGTCGCTGTCGACGTCGACCTCGACCATCGTCGGTTCACTGTCCACCGGCTTGAGTTCGACGAACAGCAATCTGACCTCGCTGTCGACTGCCACGTCCACGAGCATCGGATCACTGTCGACGGGCCTGAGCTCGACGAACAGCGCGATCACGTCGCTGTCGACCTCGACATCGACCACCATCGGCTCGCTGTCGACCGGCCTGTCGAGCACGAACAGCAACCTGACGTCGCTGTCGACCGCCACGTCGACGAGCATCGGGTCACTGTCGACGGGCTTGAGCTCCGTCGTGAACAACAACACCAACCTCGGCAACAGCACGGCCGGCGCGATCGGCGGCGGGGCCACCTACGATCCGACGACCGGCACGATCTCGGCGCCGTCGTACGTGACGTACAACAGCGACGGCTCGACGACGATCAACAACAACGTCGGCTCCGCGGTCGACAACATCAACGCGCACGGCATCAAGTACTTCCACGCGAACTCGACCGCGCCGGACAGCCAGGCGCTCGGCGTCGACAGCGTGGCGATCGGGCCGAACGCCATTTCTCGCGTCGACGGCAGCATCGCGCTCGGCTCGGGTTCGGTGGCCGACCGCGCGACGGTGCCGGCGTCCGGGACCATCCGCAACGGCACCGCGTCGATCCCGTTCAACACGACGGACCAGACGCTGCTCGGTGCGGTGTCGGTCGGCGACGCGACCAGCAGGACGTATCGCCAGATCACCAACGTCGCGGACGGCACGGGCCAGCAAGACGCGGTCACGGTGCGGCAGCTTGCCGGCGCATTGCAGTCGTTCGCGGTCACGGGCCAGAAATACTTCCACGCGAATTCGACGGCGGCGGATTCGCTCGCCGTCGGCGCGGAATCGGTCGCGGTGGGGCCGACGACGGTCGTCAACGGCGACAACGGCGTCGGCATCGGCAACGGCGCGATCGTCGATGCGACCGCGCCGGGCGGGATCGCGATCGGGCAGGCGGCGAGTTCCGCGCAGGCCGACGCGATCGCACTCGGCAGCGGTGCGACGGCGACCGGCGCGCAGTCCGTCGCGCAGGGCGCGAATGCGGCGGCGGTCAGCGTGGGCAGCGTCGCGCTCGGTTCCGGTGCGCGCAGCAACGCGACCGACGCCCTCGCGCTCGGCGCCGGCGCGTCGGCGACGTTCGCCAACAGCGTGGCGCTGGGCGCCGGTTCGCTGACGACAGTCGGCGCGCTGACGAACTACGTTGCATACGGCCTGAGCAGCCCGCAGTCGTCGGCCGGCGAAGTGAACGTCGGCAACCGGCAGATCACCGGGCTCGCCGCCGGCAAGAACGGCACGGACGCGGTGAACGTGTCGCAGCTCGACTCGGTCGCGAACCAGCTGACGACGCTCATCGACAAGCGTACGACCAACCTCGGCGGTTCCTACACGTCGAACCCGTCCGGCGGCAACGTGCCGCCGGGGCCGTCAGGCTCGAACTCGTCGGCCGGCGGCTCGGGCGCGGTGGCTTCCGGTTCGAACAGCACGGCCGTCGGCAACGGATCGACGGCGTCCGGCAGCGGCTCGACCGCGCTCGGCGTCGGGGCGACTTCGTCGGGCAGCAATTCGGCGGCGGTCGGCGCGGGCAGCAACGACGGCGGCCGCTCGAACGTCGTCGCGGTCGGCTCGGCGGATTCGGCGCGGCAAGTCGTCAACGTCGCGGCGGGCACGCAGGGCACCGACGCGGTGAACGTGAACCAGCTGAATGCGGTATCGAACCAGTTCACGCAATCGCTGAACACGGTCAACAATCAGCTCACGCAGATGCAGCAGCAGATCCAGCAGACCGATTCGATGGCGCGCGAGGGGATCGCCGCGACCGCCGCGATGGCGTCGATCCCGCACATGGACCGCGATTCGAACTTCGCGATGGGTGTCGGCACGGCGTCGTTCCAGGGCCAGAAGGCCATGGCGGTCGGCGTGCAGGCCCGCATCACGGAGAACCTGAAGGCGACGCTGAACGGCGGTTTCGCCGGCAGCCAGCGCGTCGTCGGCGCGGGCATGCTGTATCAGTGGAAGTGATCGCGCGCGGCGGTTCGTTCCCGGCACACGTTGCCGGGGCGGACCGCGCCGAGCGCAAACGCATGCGCATGCGGCCGCGCCATCGCGCCGCACGCGCCGTGCCCAACGCATTTTCGGAGTCCTCAAGTGAAAAATATCCATCTTGCCTTGCTGGCGTCCGTCGTGTCCCTCGCAGCCTGTTCGAGCGCGTCGGGGCCGACGTACAACGCCTACGAACTGCAGTCGCGAAACGGTATCCGGACGTTCCAGGTCGACTGCCACGGCATCCTGTCGACCGCGAAGACCTGCATGAAGGTCGCAACGCGCATGTGCGGCAACGAGCCCGTGCGCCTGGTCGATTCCACGACGCCGTTCCGCGACGGCGCCGATCCGCACTCGATCGCGTTCCAGTGCGGCGCGGCGCCCGCGCCGGCTGCCGCGGCCGTTGCGCCGGCACCGGCCCCGGTCGAGAAAGTGAGCCTCACCGGCGATGCGTACTTCGCGACCGACTCCGCGGTGCTCTCGCCGGCCGCGCGTGCGGAGCTCGACACGTTGCTGAACCGGCAAGGCGACAGGCATTTCTCGCGTGTCGAAGTGGACGGCTATACCGATGCGACCGGCCCGGATGCGCACAACCAGACGCTGTCGAAGCGCCGCGCCGATGCGGTCGCCGCGTATTTGCGAGAGCGCGGGCTGAAGGCGGATTCGTTTGAAGCGACCGGGCACGGCGAAGCCGATCCGGCCGCCTCGAACGATACGGCCGAGGGACGGGCGCGCAATCGCCGGGTGGAAATCTCGTTGCAGCGGTAAGGCGCGGCGCGCGGGTTGCCGCGGGCGTGGCCGTCGACGCCTGGCGGCGCGGCGCGCTCGCGGTAGCGGCACCAGCTTTCGTCGGGCCTGCCCAATCGACTGTCTTGCCGCGCGCGCGACGATCCGATCGACTCGCGCGTCCCTGCCTTGCCCGTGTCGCCGTTGCCCGTTCGGGCCACGCGCTTGAGAAACGGGTGTCCGGAGTCCGGTGCCGCCGCATAATCCTCGTACGAGGAAACGGCGGCGCTTTCCCGCGTTCGTGCGGTTCGTGGAAAACTGTATGAATATACAGTATAGTATCCGGCGAACTCGAGCGGCGCGGGCATGACCCGTGCGGCACGTGCGCCGCGCCTGCGGGCAATCCGCCGCAGCGTTCCGGCACCGTGAATTCCGGCTAACTCACTCAGACGGGCAGGCAAATTGTCATCCAGCAATCTGATCCGCATTCGCGGAGCACGTCAGCACAACCTCAAGAACCTCGATCTCGACCTGCGCACCGGCGAAATGACGGTCGTCACCGGGCCGTCGGGCTCCGGCAAGTCGAGCCTCGTGTTCGACACGCTGTACGCGGAAGGCCAGCGGCGCTACGTCGAGACGTTCAGCGCGTATGCGCGGCAGTTCCTCGACCGGATGGACCGCCCGCAGGTCGAGCGCGTCGACGGCGTGCCGCCCGCGATCGCGATCGACCAGACCAATCCGGTCCGCAGTTCGCGCTCGACCGTCGGCACGATGACGGAGCTCAACGATCACCTGAAGCTGCTGTACGCGCGCGCGGCCGAGCTGTTCGACCGCCAGACCGCGCGGCAGGTGCGGCACGACACGCCCGAGACGATCTACGCGGAACTCGTCGAGCGCACGCGCGCCGACGATCCGCGCGTCGTCGTCACGTTCCCGGTCGAGCTGCCGGAAAGCGCATCCGAGGACGAAGTCGCGCAGTGGCTGTCCGCGAGCGGCTACACGCGCGTGCAGGCGCAGCGCGAAGTCGCGTCGCCCACGGGCCCGCGCAAGCTGCTCGACGTGGTGGCCGACCGCTTCCGCGTGCAGCAGGCCGACAAGGTGCGCGTGGTCGAGGCGATCGAGGCGTCGCTGAAGCGCGGCGGCGGCCGCGTGAACGTCTACGTGCTCGCGCCGGAAGCGGAGAACGCGCTTGCCGCGACCGTCGAGCCGCAGGTGTGGCGTTTCTCCACGGGGCTGCACGACCCCGACAGCGACCTGCGCTACGCGGAGCCGCAAGCGGCGCTGTTCTCGTTCAACTCGGCATACGGCGCATGCGAGACCTGCCGCGGCTTCGGCCGCGTGATTGGCGTCGATCTCGGCCTGGTGATTCCCGACGCGCGCAAGACACTGCGCGGCGGCGCGATCAAGCCGATGCAGACGCCCGCATGGAAGGAGTGCCAGGACGACCTGATGCGCTACGCGGCGAAGGCGGACATCCGCCGCGATACGCCGTGGTCCGACCTGACCGACGCCGAGCGCGACTGGGTGATCAATGGCTCGCCGGACTGGAACGGCAAGTGGCAGAGCCAGTGGTACGGCGTGAAACGCTTCTTCGGCTATCTCGAATCGAAAGCGTACAAGATGCATATCCGCGTGCTGCTGTCGAAGTACCGCAGCTACACGCCGTGCGAGGTCTGCGGCGGCGCGCGCCTGAAGACCGAATCGCTGCAGTGGCGGCTCGGCTCGAAGGCGAACGCCGATACGGTGCTCGCGCCCGCGAATCGCTTCATGCCGCGCGGCGTCGACTGGACGCGCGCGCAGCTCGAGGCGCTGCCGGGCCTGACGGTGCACGACCTGATGCTGCTGCCGATCGAGCGCATTCGCCGCTTCTTCGACGAGATCACGCTGCCGAGCGCGCTGCTCGACGATGCCTTGAAGCTGCTGCTCGCCGAGGTGCGCACGCGCCTCAAATACCTGTGCGACGTGGGGCTCGGCTACCTGACGCTCGACCGGCAAAGCCGCACGCTGTCGGGCGGCGAGGTGCAGCGGATCAACCTGACCACGGCGCTCGGCACGTCGCTGACCAAAACGCTGTTCGTGCTCGACGAGCCGAGCATCGGCCTGCATCCGCGCGACCTCACGCGGATCGTCGAGGCGATGCAGCGGCTGCGCGACGCGGGCAATACGCTGGTGGTCGTCGAGCACGATCCGTCGGTGATGCTCGCGGCCGACCGGCTGATCGACATGGGGCCGGGCCCCGGCGAGCGCGGCGGCACGATCGTCTACGACGGCACGCCGGGCGACATCCGTTCCGCGCACACGCTGACGGGCGAGTATCTCGGCGGCCGCAAGCACGTCGCGCATGCGTCGAACTGGGCGCGCCGCCCGGTGGACGCGAATACGCCGCGCATCGTGCTCGAAGGCGCGACCGAGCACAACCTGCGCGACGTGACGGTCGAGATTCCGCTGCAGCGGCTCGTGTGCGTGACGGGCGTGTCGGGTTCCGGCAAGTCGACGCTGCTGCAGGACGTGCTCTATCCGGCGATGGCGCGCCACCACGGCAAGGCGACCGAGTCGCCGGGCGCGTTCCGCAATCTCACGGGTGCCGACCAGGTCGGCGACGTCGTGTTCGTCGATCAATCGCCGATCGGCAAGACCACGCGTTCGAACCCGGCCAGCTACGTCGGCGCGTTCGACGAGATCCGCAAGCTGTTCGCGAAGGCGCCGCTCGCGCTGCAGCGCGGCTACGGCGCCGGCACGTTCAGCTTCAACTCGGGCGACGGCCGTTGCCCGACCTGCGGCGGCTCGGGCTTCGAGCACATCGAGATGCAGTTCCTGAGCGACGTCTATCTGCGCTGCCCGGATTGCGACGGCAGCCGCTACCGCGCCGAGATTCTCGAAGTGCGCATCGAGCGCGACGGCCGCGCGCTGAACATCGCCGACGTGCTCGACCTGACCGTCAGCGAAGCGGCGGCGTTCTTCGCGACCGATGCCGAGGTGCTGCGCGTGCTGCAACCGATCGTCGACGTCGGCCTCGAATACGTGAAGCTCGGCCAGCCGGTGCCGACGCTGTCCGGCGGCGAAGCGCAGCGGCTGAAGCTGGCCGGCTTCCTCGCCGAATCGGCGGCCGCCGCGGGCGGGCGCCGCGTCGCGAGCGAGGAGGCGCGCATCGCGCGTGCGAAGCTGTTCATGTTCGACGAACCGACGACCGGGCTGCATTTCGACGACATCGCGAAGCTGATGCAGGCGTTCGGCAAGCTGCTCGCGGCCGGCCATTCGCTGATCGTGATCGAGCACAACCTCGACGTGATCCGCGCGGCCGACTGGCTGATCGATCTCGGCCCGGAGGGCGGCGACGGCGGCGGCCTCGTGCTGTGCGCGGGCACGCCCGACGACGTGAAGGCGTGCGCGCAATCGCATACCGGCGTCGCGCTGCTGCAGTACGACCGCGCGATGGACGGCGAAACCGCGCTCGCCGACGAAGGCGTGCCGCTGCAGGCCGTGCTGAACGCCGCCCGCGAGCGGCGCGCGATCGAGGGCGAGGACGTCGTGCGGATCGTCAATGCGCGCGAGCACAACCTGAAGGCGCTCGACGTCGACATCCCGCACGGCAAGTTCAACGTGATCACCGGCGTGTCGGGTTCCGGCAAGTCGACGCTCGCGTTCGACATCCTGTTCCACGAAGGCCAGCGCCGCTACCTCGAATCGCTGAACGCGTATGCGCGCTCGATCGTGCAGCCGGCCGGGCGGCCGGAGGTCGACGCCGTGTACGGCATTCCGCCGACGGTGGCGATCGAGCAGCGGCTGTCGCGCGGCGGCCGCAAGAGCACGGTCGCGACCACGTCCGAAGTCTGGCACTTCCTGCGGCTGCTGTACGTGAAGCTCGGCCTGCAGCATTGCATCCACGACGGCACGCCCGTCACGTCGCAAACCGTCGAATCGATCGCCGCGCAGTTGCTGCGCGACCATCGCGGCGAGCACGTCGGGCTGCTCGCGCCGCTCGTCGTCAACCGCAAGGGCGTGTATACCGATCTCGCGAAGTGGGCGAAGGCGCGCGGCAGCACGCATCTGCGCGTGGACGGCGAGTTCGTGACGGTCGATCCGTGGCCGAAGCTCGATCGCTTCCGCGAGCACACGATCGAATTGCCGGTGGCCGACATCGTCGTGTCGCCGGACAACGAGGCCGAGTTGCGGCGCGTGCTCGACGAGACGCTCGAGCTCGGCAAGGGCGTGATGCACCTGCTCGCGCCGCTCGACGGGCTGCACCACGCGATGCAGAACGACCGCTCGACCGCGCGCGTCGGCGAGATCAAGGTGCTGTCGGTCAAGCGCGCGTGCCCGGTGTGCGGCACGAGCTACCCGGAACTCGATCCGCGGATGTTCTCGTACAACAGCAAGCACGGCTGGTGCACGACCTGCGTCGGCACGGGCGTCACGCTCACGCGCGAACAGCGCGCCGCGTACGACGACACGGTGCTCGCCGGGGACGATCGCGGCCGCGAGCAGACTCTGCCGTCGGACGAACAGGAACCGGAAGGCGTCGGCAACGAGCCGTGCCCGGATTGCAGCGGCACGCGCCTGAACCCGTCCGCGCGCGCGGTCACGTTCGATGCGCATCCGATCGTCGAGGTCGCGCAGTGGACGGTGTCCGATACACGCCGCTGGATCGACGCGCTGGAGCTGACGGGGCGCGACGCGCAGATCGCGCGCGACATCGTCAGCGAGATCGGCAGCCGCCTCGCGTTTCTCGAGGAAGTCGGACTCGGCTACCTGAGCCTCGATCGCGCGGCGCCGAGCCTGTCGGGCGGCGAAGCGCAGCGCATCCGGCTCGCGGCGCAGCTCGGCAGCAACCTGCAAGGCGTGTGCTACGTGCTCGACGAGCCGACGATCGGCCTGCATCCGCGCGACAACCAGATCCTGCTGGATGCACTGCGCAAGCTCGGCGACAAGGGCAACACGCTCGTCGTCGTTGAGCACGACGAGGACACGATTCGCCGCGCCGATCACATCATCGACGTGGGCCCGGGCGCCGGCAAGCGCGGCGGCACGCTGGTCGCCGAGGGCGCGGTCGCCGATCTGGCCGCGCGGCCGGACTCGGTGACGGGGCGCCTGCTCGCGCATCCGATGACGCACCCGCTGCAACCGCGCCGTGCGGTGAGCCTGCCGGGCAAGCAGGGCGCACCGGCAGTGCCGGAGGGCTGGCTGACCGTGCACGGCGCGACGCTGCACAACCTGCGCGACGTCACCGTCGGCATTCCGCTCGCGCGGCTCGTCGCGGTGACGGGCGTCAGCGGTTCGGGCAAGTCGACGCTCGCGCGCGACGTGCTGATGACGAACCTGCTCGATGCGGTGGGCCGCTCGGTGCTGTCGTCGCCGGCCACGCGGCGCGCGCGCAAGGCCGCGCAGCAGGATGCGCCGGCCACGAACCGCCGCTCGAGCGTGCTCGCGCGCCGCGCGCCGCGGCCGTCGCTGAACGTCACGCATGCGTGGCAGGGCTGCGAGTCGCTGAGCGGCTGGGAACGGATCGACCGCGTGCTCGAAGTCGACCAGACGCCGATCGGCAAGACGCCGCGCTCGTGCCCGGCCACCTACATCGGCGTGTGGGACACGATCCGCAAGCTGTTCGCCGATACGCTCGAAGCGCGTGCGCGCGGCTACACGGCGTCGCGTTTTTCGTTCAACACCGGCGACGGGCGGTGCCCGGCCTGCGAAGGGCAAGGCGTGCGCACGATCGGAATGAGCTTCCTGCCCGACGTGAAGGTGCCGTGCGACGTGTGCCACGGGCAGCGCTTCAATCCGGAGACGCTCGCGGTCACGTGGCGCGGCCGGAACATCGGCGACGTGCTGACGATGGAAATTGACGAAGCCGTGGAGTTCTTCGCGCCGATTTCCAACATCGCGCATCCGCTGCAGCTGATGAAGGATGTCGGCCTCGGCTACCTGACGCTCGGCCAGCCGTCGCCGACGCTGTCCGGCGGCGAGGCGCAGCGCATCAAGCTCGTCACCGAGCTCACGAAGGTGCGCGACGACATCACGCGGCGCGGCCAGAGGGCGCCGCATACGCTCTACGTGCTCGACGAGCCGACGGTCGGTCTGCACATGGCCGACGTCGCGAAGCTGATCCGCGTGCTGCACCGGCTGGTCGACGGCGGGCACAGCGTGGTCGTGATCGAGCACGACCTCGACGTGATCGCGGAAGCCGACTGGATCATCGATCTCGGCCCGGAAGGCGGCGTGGGCGGCGGCACGATCGTCGCGGCGGCGCCGCCCGAAGGGCTCGCGCAGGTGAGGGCGAGCCATACCGGGCACGCTCTGAAGCCCGTGCTGGCGCGAACGGCGACGGAAGACGGCGACGCGGCGCGGCAGGGAGAAGCGCGGGTCGGTTGAACGCGGTGCTTCATGTGAACGGCCCCGGTGTCCGCTCAGACATCGGGGCCGCCTTTACATGCATCCGTGCGGTCAGCCGCGCAATCTCATTCGCCCTTGACGCCGATCGTCTCGATGATGGTTTCAAGTTGCGGGCTCATCGGCAGGTTGAGACTCATGCCCGACGGAAGCGGGCGCAGGAACCAGCGCTTGTACTGTCGCGTGATCTCGCCGTCGACGGCCAGCTCCTCGAACGTGCTTTTCACGACCTGCGCGAGCTGCGGATCGTCCTTGCGGAACATGATTCCGTACGGGTCGTATGACAGGAAATCGCCAACCACGTCGTACTTGCCGCCCTTGCCCGCATTCTCGGCAATCAGGCCGTACAGCAGCACGTCATCCGTCGCGAACGCGTCGGCTTGACCGTTCGCGACGAGCGCGAAGCCCTGCGCATGGTCCGGCACCACCTGCAGCTGGATCCCGAGCCTGAACCGCGCGTCCAGGTCGCGCAGCGCCTTCTCGTTGGTCGTGCCGGCCGTCACCGCGACCTTCCTGCCCGCGAGATCGCGGAACGAGCGGATCGGCGAGCCTCGCTTCACCATCACCTTCGTGCCGGCCACGAAGATGATCGGCGAGAACGCCACGCGCTTCTGGCGCTCCAGGTTGCTCGTCGTGGAGCCGCATTCCAGATCGACCGTGCCGTTGACCACCGCGTCGATGCGGTTGTCGGACGTGACCGGCACCCAGCGGATCGTCAGGCTCTTGTTGACCGCATCCTCGATCGACGACACGAGCGCCTTGCAGAGCTCGATCGAATAACCGATCGGCTGGTTGCGCGCATTCAGGTACGAGAACGGGATCGACGCGTCGCGATAGCCGATCGCGATCGTGCCGCTGCTGCGTACCTTCGCGAGCGTGCCGGTCAGTTGGGCCGGCGCGAACGGCTCGACGCGCGGCGTCGTGGACGGCGCATCTTCCGCGCGCGCGGTGGCGCCCGCGGCAAGCAGGCCTGCGAGCGCGAGCGCGCGCCAGAATCGCTGCATCTTCATCGCCGGGCCTCCGTCAGACATCCGCCGGATGCGCGATCGTCCCTTCCTGCTCCGCGTCGATGCGCGCCAGGTTGGCCTCGGCTTCCGCCTCCGACATGAGCTGGCCTTCCCACTTCGCGACCACGGCGCTGGCGATCGAATTGCCGACCGCGTTGGTGGCCGAGCGGCCCATGTCGAGGAACGTGTCGACACCGAGGATCAGCAGCAGCCCGGCTTCCGGAAGCCCGAACTGGTGCAGCGTGGCGGCGATCACGACGAGCGACGCGCGCGGCACGCCGGCCATCCCCTTCGACGTCAGCATCAGGACCAGCAGCATCGTGATCTGCGTGCCGAGCGACAGGTGGATGTTGTACGCCTGCGCGATGAACAGCGCCGCAAAGGTGCAGTACATCATCGAGCCGTCGAGATTGAACGAATAGCCCATCGGCATCACGAAGCTCGAAATTCTGCGCCGGACGCCGAACCGGTCGAGCGCGTCGAGGATCTTCGGATACGCGGCTTCCGAGCTGGCCGTCGCGAACGACAGCATGAACGCTTCCCGGATCAGCACGAGCAGCTTGAATACGCGGCGGCCGAGGAACAGCAGACCCGCGCAGACGAGCAAGGTCCAGAGCAGGAACAGGCTCACGTAGAAATCGCCCATGAACACCGCGAACTTCAGCAGCACCGACAGCCCGTTGACCGCGACGGTCGCGGCCATCGCCGCCAACACCGCGAGCGGCGCGAGTTTCATCACGTAGCCGGTGATCTTGAGCATCACGTGCGACAGCTGGTCGATCGCGGCCACGAGGATCTTGCCGCGCTCGCCGAGCGCGGCGAGCGCCACGCCGAAGAACATCGAGAACACGACGATCTGCAGGATCTCGTTGTTGCTCATCGCCTCGGCGAACGACCTCGGCACCATGTGGCCGACGAAATCCTTGAGCGTGAACTTGGACGTCGCGAGATTCGCCGATGCGCCGATGTCCGGCAGCGGCAGGCCGAGGTTGTCGCCGGGCCGCAGCAGGTTCGCCATGAACAGCCCGAGCAGCAGCGAGATCAGCGACGCGGTGACGAACCAGCCGATCGATTTCGCGAACACGCGCCCGACCGATGCCGCGTCGCCCATGTGCGCGATGCCGACGACCAGCGTGGAGAAGACGAGCGGCCCGATCACCATCTTGATCAGGCGCAGGAACACGTCGGAGATCAGCGAGATGTATCCGGCGATCTCGGTGGTGGCCTTTTTGTCAGGAAAGCTCGTGAAGATCATGTAGCCGATCAGGATGCCTGCCACCATCGCGATCAGGATCCAGATGGCTGCAGCGTTCTTTTTCTGCATCGTGAGCCTCCCATGCACCGGTTCCGCAACCGGGGATGGAAGGACAATACAGGACGCGAACGGCGATGAACAGTGCAACCGGGGGCGGGTTTGCGCTAGCGCGGTGTCGCGACCGATTGCCCGGCGACGATTGCACCGGTGGCGCCGCGGTGCGCGGGGCCGGCGCAACCCGGCATCCGGTTTGTGCGGAGCAGCACACGGCTTGTCCGATGGCCTGTGAATCCCGACGGCGGTTTCGCGGTGGGCGACGCGCTTCGCGTCGGCTTCCGGCTTCGGAGAAAGGCCGCGCGTCCCTCGAATCGCTGCGCGGGTGAACGCCGCCGCTCATGCAGCGCACAACATTCGGAAGCAGGCAGGCGCAATGAAGAGGAGTGACCGTGGAGGACTTCTTCCCGACGCTCAAAAATGCGCGGCGCAATAGGTTCGGGCTATGACCGGCAGAGTTGATCGATAGTTGTCGCGTGACGGGTTTCCGCGTGTAATGGCCTCCGAAACCGGATGATGCCAACGACTCGACGGAGGAGCCGCCCGTGAAGATCGCAGCAGCAGTGAAACGAGCGGTCGATGACGACGTGAAGGGCCGCGTAAGGTCGGACAACATGGGCGTCGACATCGCGGCGAGAGAAGCGGTGCGCGTGAATGCCCGGTCATACCTGTTCGTGCCGGGAAACAAGCCCGAACGGTTCGACAAGGCGCTCGCGAGCGGCGCCGATGCGGTCATCATCGATCTCGAGGATGCGGTCGAGCCGGAGGCCAAAGTGGCCGCGCGCGAGGCGATAGCACTGTGGGTTTCGCCCGGGCATCCGGTGCTCGTTCGAATCAACGCGCGAAACACGCCGTGGTTCGAGACGGATGCCGCGCTCGGCGCGTTGAACGGGGTGGCCGGAATCGTGCTGCCGAAGGCCGAGCGTGCGGACGACGTGTGCGCTGCCGTTGCGATTGCGCGCCGGCGTGTGCCGGTCTATCCGCTGATCGAAAGCGCGCATGGCATGTGGAATGCGCTTGAGGTCGCCAAGGCTCCGCATGTCGAACGATTGTTGTTCGGCACGCTCGATTTCATCGTGGACATGGGTATGTCGGATGATGGCGTTTCGCTCAATCACTTTCGCTCGCAGCTGACGTTGATTTCGCGCGTCGCCGGGATCGAATCGCCGGTCGACGGGGTGACGCCGGATATTCACGACGGTGAACGGATCGAGCGCGACGCGTTAAACGGAAAGCAACTGGGATTCGGCGGAAAGCTGTGCATTCATCCGAGGCAGATCGGATTCGTGCACACGTGCTTTCGACCGAGTGCGGATGAGGTGCACTGGGCGCGCCGCGTGCTCGACGCGATACGCGATGCGAACGGCGGCGTGGTGACGGTCGACGGGAAGATGGTCGATCGGCCCGTGTTGTTGCGTGCGACCCGCATTGCGGAGTTGGCAGCGTCCGTCAGCCCGGCAGCGGAGGGGGCGGGCCGTGCATGACGAAGCGCGATCTTGCCGGCATCGGGACGAGATGCGAGTCGTTCCCGGCGACATCGCGCACGTTCATCGCCTGTCCACCGAAGCAGGTTCGTTCATCAGCTCGACGACCCAGTCGATGAACGATCCTGTTGTGGAAATTCGGGGGCGTTGATCGTGAGCGACGTCGGCCCTCGCATGTGCGAGCACGGCGTTTCAAAACCACGCGGCAATCGCGCTCACCTGCTCGATTCGATTCGGTGACCGCTCGCCTGCAGAAATGGAAAGCCTGCAAAGCAAAGTTGGCTTGCGAGGCTGATCGCGCCGGGCACAGACCAAAAGCCGGCAAAGTACTCGAGCACGGTCCTTTTGAACAGCAGCCAGCCAGTGCACCACTCCGCAAACGTCAATATGGCCAGCGCGATCGCGCCCATCAGCAACGCCTCGTTGGTGTCTGTCAGCATGTCGTGTTTTTTCGCGCTCCAGCGCGACAGGTACCAACTCGCGGCAAGCATGAATGGCGCTTCGAGCGATACCGCTGCCGTCTCTCCCAGGAACCGCACCAGCAGCAGGACACGAATCGCGCCGAAAGCGAAGCCGATCACAAAAACGGTCAATGCATAAACGCAGCCCGCTTTGGCGCAGATTGCCCACCTGAGGCTACGATGCGAGCGCCGCGTCACGGAGTTTCAAGTGGTTGATAGGGAGGGGTACTAGCAAGTGAAAAGATCGGTGTGCCCGAAGCCCTGCGAGTAATCGAGCACCGAAATGACTTTCGGAATCACGCGAAATATCCGGACTTCGTCAGGAGACGGCATCGGCAACGGCAGCGCCTGCATATCCGGATACTTCAGCGGAAGCATGCGCAAGACCTTCTCTGCTTCGGCACGATCGGTCACGGGTTGTGCGTGCGCCGCCATCGACAAGCCGGTAATCGCCATCAGATCTGACGTGTCGTGATCGATCGTGAGCGATACGCGGTCGTCGCGGGCCAGATTGGCCGCCTTCTGGCTTTCCAGACCACAAAGGAAGTAAAGCGTCAGCCCCTGGCTCACGTAGCCGACGGTGGTCGCCTGTGGCCAGCCGTCCGGCCTCAGCGTGGCGATCGTCATGATCCGATGCTGGTCCAGCAATGACAGGATCTTTTGCTTGATCTGCTCGTCCATGGATCACCTTCCCGTTCGTGAAATCCTATCCTGTACCACCGTGTCATTTGGCGCTTGATGCAAATCAAATGCCGAAGATGAGCGGCTTCGAGACGCACGGCGCGCAAGAGCGAGCGGCCCGCCTGCACGGCCCGCTTCGCGGGACTCGACTCAAGCCGACCGCAATTGACTGAAATCAACAGCGCCGGCATTTGCCTGGCATAGGTTGAGGCACGGGGGATTTGGACTCGCGGTCCAAAGGGGGCATTGCGAATTTTCCGTTGCCCGCTGCAACGTACGGGAATCTGGCATGAACAGGCGAACTTTTTTCGTCGGCGCCGGCGGCGCCTTGTTGCTGGCGGGCGGCACGACGGCGTGGATGTCGTCCGTGGGATCGATGGCCGACTATCAGGCCTATGCAAAGCGCCTGCGTGCCGATCTGACAATGCCGCCGAACCTTGGCGGGCTCATCCGCCATGCGACACTTGCCGCCAACAGCCACAATACGCAGCCTTGGCGGTTTCATGTCGGCGACGGGTTCATCGACATTCTGCCGGATATCTCGCGCCGCACGCCCGCTGTCGACCCGGACGATCATCATCTGTTCGTGAGCCTTGGATGCGCGGCGGAAAACCTCGCCATCTCGGCGGTGGCAACCGGCTGGCCGGGCGAGGTGCAGATGGCGCCCGGCGGGGACGGCGCGCGTTATGCATTCGTACACGGATCGACGAGGGCGAGTTCGCTCCATGCTGCAATTGCCAAACGACAGTCGACGCGCGCGGAATATGACAGGCATCCCGTTCCTGTCGCCGATCTCGCAGTCCTCGAGCAGGCTGCCGCCACGCCCGGCGTTCACTTGACCCTCATCACTGACCGAATGAGGATCGACAAGGTCAGAGATCTGGTTGTCGCGGCCAACGACGTTCAAATGGCGGATTCGGCTTTCATGAACGAACTGGAGCGATGGATCCGATTCAACCCACGCAGCGCCATGTCGTCGGGCGACGGCCTGTTCTCCGCTGCGAGCGGGAATCCCGTGCTGCCGAGCGCACTCGGTCGCTTCGCGTTCGAACGGTTCTTCAACGCCCGAACGGAGCACGACAAATATGCACGCCAAATCGATTCGTCAGCGGGCATCGCCGTGTTTGTCGGCGATCGGGAAGACAACGAGCATTGGATCAGGGTCGGTCGGGCCTGTCAGCGCTTCGCGCTGACGGCGACAAACCTTGGAATCAAGGTCGCCTTCGTCAATCAGCCCGTCGAGGTCGCTCGCTTTCGTCCGCTTCTGGCAGGCATCGTCGGCGATACTGGCCGGCGACGGCCGGATATCGTCATGCGCTTCGGCTATGGACCGACTTTGCCGTTCTCGCCCCGCCGTCGCGTGGAGGCGGTGCTGGTTTGATGCCGCCGGTATTGCCGCGCTGTCGGCGTCGTGGAGCACGATGTGAGGAGGGGACTGTTTGACCTGGACAGTTGCCGTTAGGCGGATGGGACTCCGAACGTAAGGAAAGGGGCGAGTGTGGTCCGCTGCGTCAGGCGACCCTCGGCGACGAACGGTCTTTCAAGTCGCTGCTTCGTCAGACATCTTTCAGTCCAGAGTCTCGCCGCCGCAAGCGGCCGCGGTGGGTTCGGAAAGTCAGCGGATCCGCTATCCGAAAACCCGAGCCCATACCGCCCGAAGGCGTCGCGCGCGATCTTCGAGCAGATATGAGGCCGCGAGCGTCAAGAGACCTGAAATTGCACCCGTCAGAATGTGCTCGACAAAGGGGATGCGGTAGTGACTCGTGTGTGAGTAGGCATCGCCCAACGTTGTCAGGACACCAACGATCAGCGCATTGCCGTATCGATGCGTGTAGAGCTTCGCCGCGGGCGTGAAAGTCAAAAGTACCGCCAGGAGTCCGGTGAACAAACCTGTATGAAATGCAATGGACCAGTGGGCAAGGCTCGTGATATTTCCCCAGCTTCCCGGCATGCAGGTCATGCACGCACTGGTCGGCTGCCAGAAGCGCTGGATAAACAGTCTGACGCGGTGCTTCCACTCGGTTGACATGATGCATTCCCGTCGACGCCATCGTCACGGCCGACGCCACCACACGCATTGTTCAAGCGGTTTCCAAACCCTCCTACGAGCTTGCCGCCCTCGTCACGGATGGGTTGCCAGTGCGTCGCAAAGGCCGAGCAATAACTTGGACATTGGGGGAATACTACTCCACGATTAGACGGCCGCTGTTTCCGCCGAGACCGGAATTCAACTTTCGCGTCTATCGGTGCGGGCCCTCCGTGATGCGCATCGAACGATGTGCTTCCTCGTGACGTCGACGTCCGACATCGACCCGAAACGGTCCTCCGATCCAGCACGTACTCAGCGGTCGCTTACGAGCGTAAGACGGCCAGTCGCGACGGCGCTGACGGCTCGGCGGGCTGAACGGCTATTCAACGAATGGTTAGCTTACGTTTATCGCGACGCCAGACCGAATAGGTAAGAACCGAGAACCCAAGGTTCTCGTTGCATCAGGATCAGTAGGCCGGAGTTGCACGCCTGCCGACGCAGGTCTTCAAAGTTTCCACTGCACCGTGGAGCGGTACTCGGATAATTCGGACAAGAAACATTAAAGTCTTGAGGCCACGCCGCCGCTAGCCGGAGATGATGCAAAATCACTAGGCAATCCCGCTCGAAATGCGTAAATTCATATGTCCAGAGCGACAAGAAAATTACAAAGAGAAAGTCGAAAGAATTCCTGAAAAATAATGTAAGAATGGGGATCCGCCATGGCTAAGAAGACACAAGACGCCGCTACAACCGCCAGACTTGAGGATGACGATCCTCGATCGCTACAGCTCCTCCTGAGCCATATTGGTGCCGGCAGCTCTTATAAGAAATTACAAGCACAAGGCGTCACCAACCTCGTCGAGCTGCGGAAGGTCATCGGTAGCGCCCCTGGAAAAGACGCGCTCCGTAAAGCGCTTAGCGGCAAGACTGCGACCACGAGCGATGCCCTTGCGGGAGAGTTGGTCGGAGCCGATAATGTCGACGAAAGGCTGGGAACCTTGCTGACCGAGATCGAGCCGAATCGAATGGTGAAACTCAAACCACCGGCCCGCACCATCTTGCGTCCGCGTGCGAACGCGGAACTGAAAGCGTATCTCGGCGCCAACGGCTTCGGCGCGGAACTGATGCCCGTCTTCGAGAGTGAGGGGGTAACATCACTGGACTCACTGCGTCGCGCATTGAACAACAAGTCCGACGCTAAAGGAACCTTTCAAAAACTGACGAGGAAACTCGGCAAAACGACAGACCTCGACGCTACCACTACCGTACTTGGCTCGGCCGAGCTCAGCAATCAACTGGCATCGCTATCATTACCCATGCTGGAGGCAGAGCAGGCGAAACCACGTCCGGATTTCCGGCAGTCAGGGCTCGATGCGAATGCGGTCGCACGCTACGAGCATTTGAAGCAAGCTGTGGACGAAGTCAATGCGCTGCGCCAACAAGATGCCGACAAGGCCCATGATCTGTCCGACGACATTTCCGAGAAGACCCAGCAAAGGCTCGCATCGATTCTGACCAAGGTGAATTCGCGGGATCTCCTCAATGTATTCGACGGTCGATCACCTGCGACCGTGGAGGACCTCAATGAAGCGCTCGATGCCGTGACGCACGGGCTAAGTAGAGCCGCGGATGAGGCATTCAGCGCGTTGATTTTCAAAGACTGGAAACCACAGGACGTGGACGCCCTGGCCACGCAGAATTGTCTGAAGCGCGGGTTGCTGATTTCGGCGACTGGCATCTACGAGGTCAGTGGCAGCGATCTGGTGACAGCCGTCTGTGGGCGTGGTACGCCCGCAGCATATGAAGAAGTCGTCAGCGACTACGAGAGCGAACAGAATTACCAACTCGCAGAGAGGACTATTAAGGAATCCTCGCATACCTACTCGACCTCGAACAGTCTTCTTGGCGGATTCTTCACCTCTTCGGGCATCGGTGCAATATGCGGCGCCTTCCAGTACGCAAAATCGAGGATGACCAGCGAATCCAAGGCGCACGCGCAAAAAACCTGGCAGTCCGTGAAGGTGAAAGAGCGCAGCGTCTATGCCCCAAAGATGGTCATCACGCTACCGCGCGAAACGATCGCGCTGTCTGACACGGCCGTGCGCCATCTGATGCAGATTTCCAAGGCGGACCCGCAATTGCACGACGAGTATGCGCGCCTCTTTCTTTCAAACTTTGGCGGTCACGTCTTCCGGTCGGTCACGCTAGGTGGACGATACAGCTATGTGGCCAGAGCAGAGTCAACCAGTAGAGAAACCTATGATGACCTGGAAACAGCGCTGAGCGAAGCGCAACAGAAGGCGGGGTCGCTCGGTGCCGGATTCTTCGGAAAGTTCTTGGCGGGCGGATCGTCGGCGCATGAGAACACGACGTCCTCGGTTTCGGCGACGAGCATGGTCACGAAGGCCGGAAAAAAGCAACAGGATGTCCGCGTGAATATCGTAGGGCGCGGAGGACTGCAGGAGATGCCGTTCGACCAATGGAGGCAGAGCCTGTTGCGTTCGGAATGGTGGAGCGTAATCGACCGCCGGGAGGCGATTGCCGTCTGGGACCTGCTGCGCACGACGGAATCTGTCGAGCTTGATGCCGACAAGCGCGGCATCCTGGCCAAATTGCTCGAGCGCGTCTGGATTCACGATGTCTTCCTTCAGTCGCTGAACGGATCGGACTTGGCATGCTATCGGCGGCTCGCCGAAGGGATACGTGCAGCGACAGAGAAAGGCACGAGAATCGACACGGTGAAGCAATTGGAGGAGGTCCTGAAAACGCACGCATCCGCTCTGGCGAAACCGCAGATGAGACTGAAATACGTGACGGTGACCAGGGATGAGGAAACCAAGGGCGGCGCCGTGGAAATCACGTTACCGCCACCATGGAAGATCCTCTCCGGCGGCGGCGGTGCGCTCCCGAACACAGACCACGTGCTCATCGAAAGCTATCCGATCAAGGAAACCAAGAATGGCAAAGAAATCTGGAAATGGCGCTTGAAGACAAGAGCTGCAGCCTATACGGATCATGATGGCAGGGCAAAGGCCAAGCTGACGATGGGTCTCATTCTGCTCTACGATCCGGACAATGAGTGGGATGTGCGCGTGTTCGATCGTAAAGCAGAGGATAGTCTGGAGCAGCATGAGATGGGCATAGATGCCTTCGGCTTTGTCATCACCGGAGGCGGCGCGCGCATCGACTACTATGAACGTCCAACGATTACTGGTATCGGATTTCCTCACGAAGCTGTCACGCAGGCCCGCTATGCGCCGCTCAGAGTCTGGTGCGTGAAGACAGCCAACGTGCAGTCTCCACATGGAGGCGATGGGACAAATGTGAGAGCGCACATGTTGACGGGCTATGTCATCGCCATCAAGGCGACCAATGGCGCGGCGCTCGAACCTGTGTACACGTCCACGCTGACCGACAAAAGGCACCATCCGACCGCCGATCTGGTACATGAACGCGGTGCAAGCGACTCGCCAATGATTGGCGGCGGCGCATGGGTAACGGGTCAACGCAACTTTATTTCGTGGAGCATGCCCGTGCTGGACGCAGACGGGCGCGGCATCTGGAAGGCCTACAGCGCCGACCGTGCGGATTGGAAAGATGAGCAACAGTTGCAGCTCGTGACCATCGGCCTGAAAAATATCGAAACGAGCATCACTCCGGAGTCGCATACGGGAGCAGGCTACAATTGTTCGTTCAAGGACGCCTATACCGACTGGAAGAACGAACACCTTTGACGCGAACGAGACAGTTCAACTCATTGAATTTGGCATTTTCAGACTGGGGGAGAATCGTGTTAAGAATTCTTTTGATTTTCAGCTTCTTTTTGGCATTTGCAGCGTCTGCCCATGCGAAGATTCAGTTTGCGAACGGGTGGAGCGAGCCAGAAAACAGCGATGTGCGAAAATACGATAAGTCGGGGGCGAAGAATTTCTTGAGGGGGGAGACTGACGACCTTAAAAGAATCATCGACAGTCCGGATGCTTGCGTACTTCAAGTAACCAAGGGCTGTCATCAGAAGAGCGATCCGCACTTCACCGTCAATGGAATGAGCTCATCAAAATGCAAAGTCGATAATCTTTACGCACATACGAAGAGTGTTCATGTGCCATGTAGACCGTAAGCATATCTGACGCTCAAGCCGTCTCGACTACGTACCCAGGCTTTCTTGGGATGTCTGGATAGGTTGGCGATGGGTGGCATGCTCATTGCACCCCGGACTTGGTTGCAAAACTCGGTTCCGAGGCCGTGGGTCCGGTAACAACAAACCGATCGAACCGTTCGTCGTATCGATCAGCGTAGTCGGCCGCTTCCAAACGAAATCTTGTCGTTTGAGCGGCACACGAGGCGTGCGGGTTGAATCCGCAAACGATCGACGACGCCTGTGTGCCACTCTTGGCGTGGCGCCCGGCGATGCCTTAGTATCCGTTCACGATCTCTACGATCGCTTCGATTTCCACAGACATCCCGTTTGGCAGAGAACCCATCCCGACCGCCGATCTGGCGTGTCGGCCGCGATCACCTAGAACCTCGACCAACAGGTCTGAGCAGCCATTGATGACCTTCGGGTGATCATGGAAATCCGGCTCGGCGTTTACCATTCCGAAGATCTTCAAAACTCCCTCCACGTGGTCGAGCGACCCCACCGCCTGCTGAATTGTCGATAAAAGCTGTAGACCCACTTGACGGGCATCGGCGTAGCCACGATCGACACTATAATTTCGACCCAATTTTCCCTTGATCACTGAGCCGGAAGCATCACGTGGCCCCTGACCAGATAAATAAAGAATCTGACCGGATCGACGCCAGCTCACGAAGTTGGCGATCGGGGTGGGAACTGGAGGCAGCACTAAACCTAAACTTTGAATGCGATCGGCGGTAGTCGTGGCGGTCATGGTTTTAGTACCCGGTTTGAACGCGAAAGGTTGATCAGCTTCGCTTGTCATTTTGGCATATCTGCCTGTGTTATATCCACGACGGCCTCAGCGTGAGTGAGGTGCTTCTATTAATGAAGCGTCCATTTTCGGGAACGTGGAGTCGATCGTGAACAAATCATGTGATGCCGTCGAACGGTTGAATCCGCCGCCGTTTTGAGCCATTCGACGCGACCGGCTGGTGATAGAACAGGAGCGGCATCGCCGTAGGACATATTGATCGTGACGGGTGGGCGCATTCATCTACATACCGCCGTCAATCGAAATAAGGCTGCAACACCCCCTCGATCCAGTCCATGAACGCCCGAACGCGCGGCGACAGATTGCGCCGATGCGCGACGACGAGCGACGCCGCGAGAGGCTCAGGACGCAGATCGGGCAGCACCTCGACCAGCGCGCCGCTTTCGATATGATTCGCGAGTGCCGAATACCCGGCCTGGATCAACCCGATGCCCGCAAGCCCGGCTGCGTGATAGGTCTGCACGTTGTTGACCTGCATCGCGCTCGGCAATGCAAGCGTCGCATAGCCGTCGCCGCTCGGATATTCCCACCCGGGGTGCCGCGCGCCGAGTGTCAGCGCGTAGTGGACCATCCGGTGTCCCTGACCGACGAGATCGTCGAGCGTTCGCGGCACGCCATACCGCGCCAGATAGCCGGGACTCGCCGCGTTGATCATGCGCAGGCGGCCCAACGGCCGGGCAATCAGCGTCTCGTCCACGATCGGCCCCAGACGGATCACGCAATCGAATCCTTCCTGGACGAGATCGACGCGCCGATCGGTGCTCGACAGTTCCAGTTCGAGCTCCGGATGCATCGCCATCAGTTGCGGTAGCGCGGGAACCACGACGCTGCGCGCGAGCTCGGTGGGCATGTCGACGCGCAATCGTCCGCGCAGCCGCGTGCCATTGCCGGAAAACATCGACTGAAGTTCCTGTACGTCGGCCAGCAGGTCCCGCGCGCGCGCATAAAAGGCGCGTCCGTCCTCGGTCAGCTGCACGCTGCGCGTCGTCCGATGCAGGAGCGCGACGCCCACGTCGCGCTCGAGCGCGCGGACCACCATCGACACCCGTCCTTTCTGGATGCCCAGGCTTTCGGCCGCGCGCGTGAAGCTCGTCATTTCGGCGACACGGGCGAAGATCAACAGCGCGTCGAGGTTTTGCATTGTTCTTCCAGGGAGTAACAGAACGTTCAATCGGCCGTCATTTATAACTCAATTTGAACTCAGTAAAGTGCCTTCCGATGTCGTCCCCCGACGACCACCTGAACGAAAGGGCACAACCATGACACAGCACATCTCTCCGGTTAAAACGATCGTCGTCTATCACTCCGGCTACGGGCACACCGAACGCATGGCGACGGCTGTCGCGGAGGGGGCCGGCGGCGTTCTCGTCGCAATCGACGCCGATGGCAACATCGCGCAGGACGCGTGGGACGCGCTTGCCGGCGCGGATGTCATCCTGTTCGGCTCGCCGACCTACATGGGCGGTCCCAGCTGGCAGTTCAAGAAGTTCGCCGATGCATCGTCGAAGGCCTGGTTCGAAGGCGCATGGCGCAACAAGATCTTCGGCGGCTTCACCAACAGCGCAAGCATCAACGGCGACAAGCTCAATACGCTCGAATACTTCGTTCTGCTTGCGGGGCAGCACGGCGGCATCTGGGTGAGCATGGACATCAAGCCGGCGAACCTGAAGGCGTCGATGCGTGACGACCTGAATCGCATGGGCTCCTATATCGCACCGATGGCGCAGACGCCGGCCGATGCGTCGCCCGATGAAATGTCGCCGGGGGATCTCGAGACGGCACGCCGCTACGGCGCACGGGTCGCAACGATCGCCGGACAATTCCGGGCAGGACACGCTCGCATCGGCTGAAACCTGGCGTGCGGGGCGCCCCGGAGCGGACGCCGCCGCACTTTTTCCCGCCGACTTCGAAGGAAACGGCCATGAAATACAAGCAACTGGGCCGCACCGGCCTGTACGTCTCCGAGCTGTGTCTCGGCACGATGACGCTGGGCGGCAATGCCGATGCCGGCATGTGGGCCTCGATCGGCGCGGTCGGCCAGGACGACGCGACCCGACTGATCTCGCGCGCACTGGACGAGGGAATCAACTTCATCGATACCGCCGACATCTACTCCTTCGGTCAGTCCGAACGCCTCGTCGGACAGGCGCTTCGGGACCTCGGCGTCGCACGCAGCGAGATCGTGCTGGCGACGAAGACCGCGGGCGTGATGGGCACGAAACCCAACGATCAGGGCGCGTCGCGCGGCCACATCATGGATTCCGTGCAGCGAAGCCTGGAACGGCTGCAGGTCGACCACATCGACCTTTACCAGATCCACGCGAACGATCCCGTGACACCGATCGAAGAGACGCTGCGGGCGCTCGACGATCTGACGCGTCAGGGGCTGGTTCGTCATGTCGGCGTCTCGAACTGGCGCGCCGGAAAGATCGGCAAGGCACTCGGGCTCAGCGAAGCGCTCCATGCGACGCGCTTCGAGACCCTTCAGGCCTACTATTCGATCGCCGGACGCGACGTGGAGCGCGAACTGGTGCCGCTCGCGATCGACGAGCAGATGGCGCTCCTCGTCTGGTCGCCGCTCGCCGGCGGGCTGCTGTCGGGAAAGTTCGGCCCCGGCGCGCCGACCGAAGCGGGTTCGCGGCGCAGCCATTTCGATTTTCCGCCGGTCGATCTCGAGCGCGCCTGGCCGTGCGTTGCAGCGATGCGCGCGATCGCGGACGCGCGACGCGTGTCGGTCGCCCGGATCGCGCTCGCGTGGCTGCTCGCCAAGCCGCATGTCACGAGCGTCATCATCGGCGCCAAACGCGTCGAACAGCTCGAAGACAATCTCGGTGCTGCCGATATCGTGCTGACCGGGGACGAGCTTGCGCAGCTCGATGCCGTGAGCGCATTGCCTCCCGACTATCCCGGCTGGATGATCGATCGTCAGGCGGCGGGCAGGGTGCCGCGGCCTTTCACGCGTGCGGTGTCGAAATAGGGCGGCCGACGGCGATCCTTGTCGTGCTCGACGGGATCGCCCGACGCTGAACACCGCCCCGCACCGGGTATCCGCACGGCGATCGTCGCCGCAACCGCTAGAATTGCGGTTTTAGCCCGGAACACGTCCATGTCTTTTGCCTCGCTAGGCCTGATCGATCCCTTGCTGCGTAATCTGCAGGGCCTCAATTACCAGACACCCACGCCGGTGCAGGCCAAGGCGATTCCCGCTGTGCTCAGCGGCAAGGACGTCATGGCCGCGGCGCAGACCGGCACCGGCAAGACGGCGGGTTTCGCGCTGCCGCTGCTGCAGCGGCTGGTGCAGCACGGGCCGGCTGTGTCGAGCAACCGCGCGCGCGTTCTGGTGCTGGTGCCCACGCGCGAACTGGCCGAACAGGTGCTGCAGAGTTTCGTCGAGTACGGCAAGGGCCTCGACTTGCGGTTTCTGGCCGCCTATGGCGGCGTGAGCATCAACCCGCAGATGATGAAGTTGCGCAAGGGCGTGGATGTGCTCGTCGCCACGCCGGGCCGTCTGCTGGACCTCAATCGCCAGAACGCCGTGCAGTTCGATCAAGTCCAGACGCTGGTGCTGGATGAAGCCGACCGCATGCTGGATCTGGGCTTCGCGCGCGAACTCAACGCCGTCTTTGCCGCATTGCCGGTGCAGCGCCAGACGCTGCTGTTTTCCGCGACGTTTACCGACGACATCCGCGCGATGGCGGCGAGCATTCTGCGCAGTCCGGTCAATATCAGCGTCAGCCCGCCCAACGTCACCGCCAGCAAGATCAAGCAGTGGGTGGTGCCGGTGGACAAGCGGAACAAGCCCGACCTCTTCATGCACCTGGTGGCCGAGAACAACTGGGACCACGCGCTGGTGTTCGTCAAGACCCGCAATGGCGTGGATTACCTCGCGGCCATGCTGAACGATGCGGGTTATGCGGTCGACACGATCCACGGCGACAAGCCGCAGCCTGCGCGCCTGCGTGCGCTCGAGCGCTTCAAGACGGGCGAAGTGCAGATGCTTGTCGCAACCGACGTGGCCGCGCGCGGGCTGGATATCGACGACCTGCCGCTGGTGATCAACGTCGATCTGCCCATCGTCGCGCAAGACTACGTGCACCGTATCGGCCGTACCGGCCGCGCGGGCGCCAGCGGTGTGGCGGTGTCGCTCGTGTGTGCCGACGAAGCACCGCAACTGGCCGCGATCGAGGCGCTGATCCGGCAAACGCTGCGCCGTGAGGAAGAGCCGGGTTTCGAAGCCGAACACCGCGTGCCGGAAACCAGCGCGACCGGGCAGATCATCAAGAAACCCAAAAAGCCGAAGAAGCCCAAGGTGCCGCAAGCGGGGGCGGGCGCCATGCCGGCGGCCGGCAAAAAGCCGCGACCGCAAGGCGGGGAAGGCAAGCGCAAGCCCACGGGGCAGCGCGCCGCGCCCGCGGGTAAGGGGGCAAGCCTGTCGAGCGGTAGCCCGTTCAGCGTGCAAAAGCCGCGCGGCAAACCGGCTGGCAAGACGTCGGCGGGTTCGCGGAAGCCGGCTGGCAAGCCCGCGGGTGGGCGCGGGACGCGCTGATGCCGATCGGGGCGGCGCGGACTGCCGCCGTGTAGTCGAACATCGGTTGATCGCGCGCACCCCAACCTGAATATCGGAACATGGCGGGCTTGCGTCCCCGGCGCGGACTGGACGCGTTTCTTCGACGTCAACGTCCTGAGCGGCGTACGCCTTGCCCGCCTGTTCCTGCCGGCGATGAAGCAGGCCGACCGGGGGCGCATCATTTTCAACTAGCTCCGTGGCCGGACTGGCTCCGGCACAGTCCGGATTGTGCTCGTTCAGTGTTCCGATGCGATCGGTCGATTGCCGGGCAAAGCCAGTCGCTCGCACGCCGGCGCGCCGGATCGTACGTGATCCGAAGCATCCGTCACCCGAGGAACGAACGAGAAACGCGGTCAGTGAAAGAATAGTTCCCGCATCCCGAAGGTGTGATGCGCTTCGGCGGCCATCAGCACCATGAGCACCAGCAGGCACAGCGGCGGTATCAGGATCGCGTACACCAGCGCCAGCCGCTCCCACATCATGTGCATGAAGATCGATACGATCAGCCCGGCCTTGGCGATCATCAGCACGACGATCAGCACCCAGCGCATCAGGCCCTGCACGTGGAAATAATCCACCAGATACGACAACGTGCTCAGGACGAACAGCAGGCCCCAGATCTTCAGGTAGATGCCGATCGGATGCTGCTGGCCGTGCGCGGCGTCGGGGCGATCGGCGGGATCGGAGTGGTCCATGGACTGCCTCACCACAAATAGAACAGCGCGAAGATGAACACCCACACCAGGTCGACGAAGTGCCAGTACAGGCCGGCGATCTCGACGATCTGGAAGTTGCCGTGCTCGGTGAACCCCGGCTGCAGGATCTTGCGTGCGATCAGCAGCAGGTAGATCACGCCGCAGGTCACGTGAAAGCCGTGGAACCCGGTGATCATGAAGAAGCACGCGCCGAACTGCGTGGCGCCGAGCGGGTTGCCCCACGGGCGAATACCTTCGTGGACGATCAGCTTGGTCCATTCGAAGGCCTGCATCGACACGAAGGTCACGCCGAGCAGCGCGGTCGCCAGCAACAGCGCGGCGGCGCGCCGTGCATTGCGCCGGTAGCCGAAATTGACGGCCATCGCCATGGTGCCGCTGCTGGTGATCAGCGTGAAGGTCATGATGGCGATCAGCAGCAACGGCACGTCGACGCCCGCCACCGTGAGCCCGAACACCTTCGACGTGTCGGGCCAGGGCGCCGTGGTCGACATGCGCACCGTCATGTAGCCGATCAGGAAGCTGCTGAAGACGAAGGTGTCCGACAGCAGGAAGATCCACATCATCGCCTTGCCCCACGGCACCTTGAAGGCTTCGCGGTCGGCCGACCAGTCCGTGACGATGCCGCGCCAGCCGTCAGGCCCGGCGTCGGCGGGCGGGGTGGCGGCGGATTCCGGCGGGAGCGTGGGCGAGGTCATGGCGCGGCTCCATACAGCGGCCCGCAGATGGCGGCGACAACCGCGGGGGTGAGCCACCACATCGCGGCCAGCAGCACGAGCCAGACCGCCAGCAGGAAATGCCAGTAGAGGGCGCACAGCGAAATGGCGCGTTGAGCCCGGAACGGGTCCACATGCCGGCGTTGCACGATCGTCACGGCCCAGGCCGCCAGCCCGCCGAGCACGTGCAATCCGTGCAGGCCGGTGAGCAGGTAGAGGAAGCTGTTGGAAGGATTCGCGATGACGGTCTGCCCGGCCGCCGACAGCATGCGCCACGCGGTCAGTTGCCCGATCACGAACACGGCGGCCAGCACGCCGCCGCACACCAGCCACGCCACGCGGTGCACGGTCAGCTGCCGGGCCCGCTGCATGGCGACGCTGGCCAGCGCGAGCGCGCCGGTGTTCCACCACAGCAGCGCCGGATGCGGGATCGGCTGCCAGTCGGGCTCGCGCATGCGCATGCCGTACGCGAGCAGAAGCAGTGAAAACAAGGCCGTTGCCACGGCCATGAACACGATCAGGCCGACGCGGCTCGCATTCGGCAAGACGGGCGGCGGCGTGTCGGGAACGAAGGTGCGCGGCAGCGTGGTCATTTGCGTACCTCGCCGGGTTGAAGCGTCGAGCGGGCCGGTTCCGGTTCCGGTGCCGTCGCGGGCGGCTGGTTTTGCGGGACGAAGTCTTCCGCTTGTCCCGGCGGGCTGTATTCGTACGCCCAACGGTAGACGACGGGCAGTGCGGCCCCCCAGTTGCCGTGCGCCGGCGGCGTTTGCGGCGTCTGCCATTCCAGCGTGGTGGCCCGCCAGGGATTGCCGTCGGCACGCTTGCCGCGCACGAGGCTCCACGCCAGGTTGTACAGGAACAGCAGCTGCGCCACCGCCACGATCAGCGCGACGACGGTGATGAACGCGTTGAGCGTCTGCGCCGAGTGCGGAATGAAGCTGTAGCCCTCGTACGCGTAATACCGCCGCGGCATGCCGAGGATGCCGAGATAGTGCATCGGGAAGTAGATCGCGTAGGTGCCGACGAAGGTGGCCCAGAAGTGCGCGCGCCCGAGCGTGTCGTCAAGCATGCGGCCCGTCACCTTCGGATACCAGTGGTAGATGCCGCCGAACACCACCAGGATCGGCGACACGGCCATCACCATATGGAAGTGCGCCACCACGAAGTACGTGTTCGACAGCGGAATGTCCACGCTCACGTTGCCGAGATAGAGCCCGGTCAGCCCGCCCAGCACGAAGGTGCTGATGAAGCCGATGGCGAACAGCATCGGCACGGTCAGGTGGATATCGCCACGCCACAGCGTCAGCACCCAGTTGTAGACCTTGAGGGCGGTCGGGATGGCGATGATGAGCGTGGTGGTCGCGAAGAAGAAGCCGAAGTACGGATCCATGCCGGCGATGAACATGTGGTGCGCCCAGACCACGAAGCTCAGTGCGCCGATGATGACGATTGCCCACACCATCATCCGGTAGCCGAAGATGCTCTTGCGCGCGTGCGTGCTGATGAGATCCGACGCGATGCCGAAGGCCGGCAGCGCGACGATGTAGACCTCCGGATGCCCGAAGAACCAGAACAGGTGCTGGAACAGCAGCGGGCTGCCGCCGGCATGCTTGAGCGATTGCCCCATCGACACCACGGCCGGTATGAAGAAGCTGGTGCCGAGTGTCCGGTCGAGCAGCATCATCACCGCCGACACGAACAGCGCGGGAAACGCGAGCAGCGCCATGATCGTCGCGGTGAAGATGCCCCACACCGTGAGCGGCATGCGCATGAGCGTCATGCCGCGGGTGCGCGCCTGCAGCGTGGTGGTTACGTAATTCAGGCCGCCCATGGTTGCCGCGACGATGAAGATCGCGAGCGACACGAGCATCAGCACGATGCCCCATTCGACGCCCGGCGTGCCGGGCAGGATGGCCTGGGGCGGATACAGCGTCCAGCCCGCGCCGGTCGGCCCGCCCGGCACGAAGAAGCTCGCCACCAGCACCAGCACGGCCAGCAGGTAGACCCAGTAGCTCAGCATGTTGAGAAACGGGAACACCATGTCGCGCGCGCCCAGCATCAGCGGGATCAGATAGTTGCCGAAGCCGCCCAGGAACAGCGCGGTCAGCAGGTAGATCACCATGATCATCCCGTGCATGGTGACGAACTGGTAATAGTGGTTGGCGTCGATGAAGCTGAACTTGCCGGGAAAGCCGAGCTGCAATCGCATCAGGTCCGACAGGACGAGGCCGACCAGGCCGATGGCGATGGCCGTCAGCGAATACTGCACGGCGATGACCTTGTGGTCCTGGCTCCAGACATAGCGGGTCCAGAAGCTTTTCGGGACGTGATCGGTGTGCGCGTAGGGCATTGCGTCTGCTCCGCTAGGGCTGGCGGTTGGCCGCGGTGCTGGCAGCCGGGCCGCCTTGCGATTCGATGTAGGTCACGAGCGCGGTCAGCTCCTGCTCGCTCAGGTCGAAATGCGGCATGATCGGTGCGTACCCCTTCACGACGCGGGCCGTCGGGTTGCGGATGAACGCGCGCAGATAGGCTTCGTCCACCTTCGCGGTGCTGCCGTCGGCCATCGTTTCGGTCTTGCCGTACAGGCCCTTCCAGGTCGGGCCCACGCGCGGACTGCCGTCCACGGTATGGCACGCGAAACAGCCCTTGGCTGCCGCGAGCGCCTTGCCTTGGTCGGCAAGCGCCTGGGTGCTGCCGCCCGCCGTGGCGGCAGCGGCCTGCACGCCGGCCTGCTGCCGCTGCGCGAAGGTGGCCTGCTGCGCCAGCCAGCGCGAGAACGATGCTTCGTCTTCCACCACCACCACGCCGCGCATGCTGGCGTGCCCGAGACCGCAAAGCTGCGCGCACAGGATGTCGTAACGTCCCGCCCTGGTCGGCGTGAACCAGAAGGTCGTCACCATGCCGGGCACCATGTTCATGCGCGCACGGAACGGCGGCACATAGAAATCGTGCAGCACGTCGAGCGACCGTGTCAGGACCTGGACCGGCCGGTTCAGCGGCAGGTGGACCTCGGGCGTCTCGATCAGGTAGTTGTCGCGGCCGTTGGGGTCGGCGGGATTCAGGCCGAACGGGTTGTCGTTGCTGACGTAGCGCACGTCCGTCGTGCCCAGCTTGCCGCCGGGGCCGGCGAAGCGGAAACGCCATTGCCATTGGCGGCCGAGCACCTCCATCTGCAGCACGTTGCTCGGCGGCCGGATGTAGTC
Organism: Burkholderia sp. RF4-BP95; assembly: GCF_001521985.1. NCBI lineage: Bacteria > Pseudomonadati > Pseudomonadota > Betaproteobacteria > Burkholderiales > Burkholderiaceae > Burkholderia > Burkholderia sp. RF4-BP95. The sequence continues at coordinate 60,666 of NZ_LOSX01000026.1, forward strand.
CGCGTAGACGAACAGACCGGGTGCCAGCAACGCCGCGACGCCGACGGCGGTCAAGCCGATCAGCCACCATTCCAGCCGCCGGTTGTGCGGCTCGTAGGCCGCGCGATGCCCGCCGCGGTGGCGGTAGCGCATCAGTGCGATCGCGATGAACAGGTTGATCGCGATGAAGAATGCGCCGGTGATGACGAGCGTGATCGTCAGCATGTCGTCCATGCGCACCCAGTTCGACGCGATCGGCGTGATCCACCAGGGACTGGCAAAGTGAAACCCCACCGCCAATGCGATGATCACGATCAGGGCAATCGCAAGCGCCATGGGCCGCCTCGCCGCGCGTCACACGCCGGAGCCGCCAACCCGCGCTCCTGGCATCGTCGTGCCGCCTTGCCGGATTTCGTATTACATGTTGCCGGCAGTCCACCAAGACCGATTCGCCAAGCGTCGTCGGCGGCTCTAAAGAAAAGGTAGTCTGCTCCTTTGCATCGTGCAAGGCAGCGGAATGGAGGAAGCACGCTCCCATACCCGCATGCATCGCACAACTGACGGTTCAACCTCCCCGCGACGACGAGCAAAACGGCCGCCCCCGGCGCGGATCGTCGAGGCAGCCGTCCTGCGCGGCGCGAAGCAACGGCGTGTCAGGGCATCGCGTTCTGCTTGCGCCGTTCGAGCATGCCGTAGACGACGGCGGTGACCACCCCGAACAGCAGGTTGGCCAACAACGGTCCGGAGCCGCGCTCCGAGATGAACCAGGGGAACACGGCGGTCATCACGTAGAAGTTCCAGACATACGCGACGATCCCGAACGCCAGGCCGATGACGGCCTCCATGCCGACGCTCGAATCGAAGCGGAACGGGGCCATGATCGCGGCGAGGATCATCCCCATGATGGCGCCGAGCACGTAGTGCAACAGGAGCGCCACGCCCACGATGCTGAAGCTGAACACCGACATCTGTTCGAGCGCGCCACGGCCCATCACCATCGCCGCGATCTTGTGGGTCGGTTGCCACGGGCTTTCATCGAGCACCATGGTCGACCAGAAGAATTCGAGCACGATCACCAGGGCGCCACCCGCGAGACCGGCCACGGCAGCGGCGAGCCAGTCCGGCATGCGCCGTTGCCAATGGTGTGACTGAATGTGCAGTTCCATAGGACCTCCTTGCCGAAGGATCGACCTCAGCACTCAGGCAGGCCGGTTTCCGCGTGTCAGGGGAAAACCGGTGACGTAGGCTCGCCGCCCTCCAGATCCGCTTGCGGAAAATGTCGGGCGATCATCTGCTCGATTTCCTGCTCTCGCAATGCCGGCACGTCCGCCATGATCAGAATCTGGCCCTCCTTGATCGCGTCACGAAATCGCTCGAGTCGCGCATTCGGCTCGGCGATGCCGATCATCCCGGCCGTCCACGCGCCGAAGCCCGCGCCCACCACCGTTAATGCAACGACGGCGCCGCCCGCGATCACGAGCTCGGCAGGGGGGAACACGAGCGCGACGAGACCGATGAGCGCGCCCGTCGCGCCGCCGAGTGCGACACCACGCTCGAGCGCGTGCACGACATCGCTGCTTTGCAGCAAAGACGCTTCGGGCAATTCTTCAAGGGTGACGCTGTGATCGGCGAGGACGTGGATATGGCGCCAGATGATGCGCGCGCGGAGCAGGTCATCCACAATCGCCTTGGCCATCTGCGTGTCGGGTACGAGGAAATAGAGGCGCCTCATGTCGGCCCCCTTTTTCAGTCTGGAGTACGTTCTATTTTATGTCACCATCGGCAGCGTGGTGCCTGCGCGCGCGTACGGAGTTACACGCGATCACGCTTCAGTGCGCTGTAAAGGGGGCGAACAGCACGTCAGCGGAAATTCGCACGGAACCCTTTTTATCGAACCCTTCGCGCGCTTCGCTCAACGCGGAAAGGCCCCGTCAGACCGCGCCGGATGCGTGCAACGTGTGAATCTGTTCATCGGCATAGCCGAGTTCGCGCAGCACGGCATCGGTATGCTGGCCAAGCGCCGGCACCGGATCCATGCGCGGCTCGTCGCTCGGTGCGACACCGGGCGGCAACAGGGCAGGGATCTCGCCAGCCGGCGTATCGACGCGGGTCCAGCGATGTCGCGCGGCGAGCTGTTCGTGCGCCCAGACGCCGTGCATGTCGTTCATCCGCGCGTTCGCGATGCCGGCTTGCTCGAGCCGGTCGATCACGTCGGCGGCCGTCAGCGTCGCGAATGCGCGGACGATGACGACCGCGAGTTCATCACGATTTGCGACGCGGCGGCTGTTCGACCCGAAACGCTCGTCGGTCGCCAACCCGGGCATGCGGATCACGGTCTCGCAGAAGCGCTTCCATTCGCGCTCGTTCTGCAGCCCGAGCATCACGGTCTTCCCGTCGCCGGCCTTGAACGGACCGTACGGAAAGATCGTCGCGTGCGATGCGCCGGCTTGCGGCGGCGGCGACTGTCCGTCGATCGCGTAGTAGAGCGGATAGCTCATCCACTCGACCATGCTTTCGAGCATCGACACGTCGATGTGCCGGCCGTGTCCGGTGCGGCCGCGCTCGATCAGCGCGGCGAGGATGTTCGTATACGCATACATGCCCGCCGCGATGTCTGCGATCGAGCAGCCGGCCTTGGCCGGCTCGCCGTCGGAGCCGGTAATGCTGAGGAATCCGGATTCACTCTGGATCAGCAGGTCGTACGCCTTCTTGTCGCGGAACGGCCCGTCGAGCCCGTAGCCGGAAATGTCGCAGACGATCAGCCGCGGATAGCGCTCGCGCAGCGTGTCGTCGTCGAGCCCCAGGCGCTGCGTCGCGCCGGGTGCGAGGTTCTGCACGAACACGTCGGCGTCGGCGAGCAGCCTGTGAACGATGTCGAGCGCCGCGGGCTGCTTGACGTCGAGCGTGATGCTTTCCTTCGAGCGGTTGGTCCACACGAAGTGGGACGCGAGCCCCGACACGCGTTCGTCGTAGCCCCGCGCGAAATCGCCGACGCCCGGGCGTTCGACCTTGATCACGCGCGCGCCGAGATCCGCGAGCTGGCGCGTGCAGAACGGCGCGGCGATCGCATGCTCGAACGTGACGACCTTGATGCCTTCCAGTGGGCGCATGCTCATTGCTCCCTCAGAACGAACGCGGCAGGCCGAGGATATGCTCGGCGACGTACGACAGGATCAGGTTCGTCGAAATCGGCGCGACCTGATACAGGCGCGTCTCGCGGAACTTGCGCTCGACGTCGTATTCGCACGCGAAGCCGAAGCCGCCATGGAACTGCAGGCACGCGTTCGCGGCTTCCCAGGACGCATCGGCGGCGAGCAGCTTCGCCATGTTCGCCTGCGCGCCGCACGGCTCGTGCGCGTCGAACCGGCGCGCGGCCTCGAAGCGCATCAGGCTCGCCGCCTCGACGTTGACGAACGCGCGGGCGATCGGAAACTGCACGCCCTGGTTCTGGCCGATCGGGCGGCCGAACACGACGCGATCCTTCACGTACCGCGACACCTTGTCGACGAACCAGTAGCCGTCGCCGATGCATTCGGCCGCGATCAGCGTGCGCTCCGCATTCAATCCGTCGAGGATGTACCGGAAGCCCTGGCCTTCCTCGCCGATCAGGTTCTCAGCGGGGATCTCGAGGTTGTCGAAGAACAGCTCGTTCGTCTCGTGGTTCACCATGTTCGGGATCGGGCGCACCGTCATCCCGTTGCCGATCGCGTGATGCAGGTCGACGATGAAGATCGACATTCCTTCGGACTTCTTCTTGACGTCAGACAGCGGCGTCGTGCGCGCGAGCAGGATCATCAGGTCGGAGTGCTGCACGCGCGAGATCCATACCTTTTGCCCGTTGATCACATAGCGGTCGCCCTTGCGTACCGCGGTTGTCCTGATCTTCGTCGTGTCGGTGCCGGTGGTCGGTTCGGTCACGCCCATCGACTGCAGACGCAGCGCGCCGCTCGCGATCTTCGGCAGATAGCGCTGTTTCTGCTCGGCCGAACCATGGCGCAGCAGCGTGCCCATGTTGTACATCTGGCCGTGACACGCGCCGGAATTGCCGCCCGCGCGATTGATTTCCTCCATGATCACCGACGCCTCGGTCAGGCCGAGGCCCGAGCCGCCGTATTCCTGCGGAATCAGTGCGGCGAGCCAGCCGGCTTTCGTCAGCGCGTCGACGAACGCGTCCGGATAGCCGCGTTCCGCGTCGATCTTGCGGAAATATTCGGCGGGAAATTCGCCGCACAGATCGCGAACGGCTTCGCGAATGGCTTGGTGCGCGTCGGCAGGATTCATGTTTCGTATCGGGGAACGTCAGGCGAGGATCGCGCTCGCGGACATGGTCAGCCAGCCGTCGTGATCCCTGGCCCAGAGATCGACGGTCTTGCCGTCGTCGGCGAGGCGGCCGCACACGCTGAAGGTGTTGCCGAGGAAAGTCGGCCGTACCGCGCGATATGCGTATTCGCCGATCGTCGCACCGGGCAGCGAGCGCGTGACGAGATCGAGCAGCAGCGTCGAGATCAGGGGGCCGTGCACGACGAGGTCCGGATAGCCTTCGACGTCGCGCACGTAGGTGCGGTCGTAGTGAATGCGATGGCCGTTGAAGGTCAGCGCGGAATAGCGGAACAGCATGACTTCATCCGGCGTGATGTCGCGCTGCCATTGCGCATCGTCGGGCGCGGCTTTCGGCGGGGGCGCGGCGGCGCCGGGCGCGGCCGGGCCGCGATAGACGATGTCGTGTTCCTCGCGGATCGCGACTTCGCCCCCGGATTCGATCACGTGCTCGACGGTGACGAAGCCGAGCGTGCCGCTGCGGCCTTCCTTGCGTTCGACCGACAGCACGCGCGACGTGCGCGTCGCGATCGCACCGATCGTCAGCGCGCGTTCGAACGTCAGGCGGCCGCCGGCCCACATGCGCCGCGGCAGCCCCAGGTCCGGCAGGAAGCCGCCCTTGCGCGGATGACCGTCCGGGCCGAGTTCGGCCTGCTGCGCGATCGACCAGAAATACAGCCAGTGCCAGGCGGGCGGCAACGCATCGCCGGTCGCGGGAACGGTCGGATGGTCGAGCGTCGCCGCGAGGGCGATTGCCCGTTCGGCGCTGATCAGGTCGGTCGCGACCTGTTGGACATCGTCGCTGGCATGCGACCGGGGAGCGTTCACTGTCACCTCCATCGCCGGGCAGGCCGGCGGTTTCGACTTGGCATGAAGTGACTCTAGGTGAAGCTCGCGCGCGGCGGAAATACCGTTTGAATGTGCCGGTCATAGGGGTACCCTATGACTTTTTCGCATCGACCAACCCGCCATGGACATCCGCCAGCTCCGTTACTTCGTCAGCATCGTTGAATACGGGAGCCTCGGGAAAGCGGCCGAAAAACTGTTCGTCGCGCAGCCGTCGCTGAGCCAGCAGATCGCGAAGCTGGAGGGCGACATCGGCGTCACGCTGCTGGTGCGCAGCCCGCAGGGCGTGAAGCCGACCGCGGCCGGATAGGCGCTGTATCGCCATGCGCGGCTCGTGCTCCGGCAGATGGAGCAACTGCGCCAGGAAGTGCGGGAAGGCGCGGGCAGCGAGTCGGGCACGGTCGCGGTGGGGTTTCCCACCACGATGACCGCGAGCCTCGCCGTGCCGCTGTTCGAACGGGTGAGGGCGCGCTATCCGGGCATCCGGCTGCAGTACCTCGAAAGCATGAGCGGCTTCATCAACGAATTGCTGGCGAACGGGCGGCTCGACCTCGCGATCCTGTTCCGCGAATCCAACACCACCGGCATCACCGCGATGCCGCTGTTCGACGAGGTGCTGTATCTGCTCGGCGAGCCGGGCGGCGCGGTGTCGTCGCGCACGCGCACGTGCACACTCGCGTCGCTCGCCGGCGTGCCGCTCGTCGCGCCGGGCGTGCAGAACGGGCTGCGCCTGCTGCTCGAACGCACATTCGCGCGCGAGGACGTGCCGCTCAACGTCATCGCGGATATCGATTCGCTGCCGACGATGATCTCGCTCGCGCAGTCGGGGCTCGCGTGCACGATCCTGCCGGCGTCCGCGCTGGCGTCGCGCGAGCCGTCCGGCCGGCCAAGGATGCGCCGGATCGTCGAGCCGGAAATTCGCCGGCCTGCCAGCCTGTGCTGGTCGAACACGTCTCCGGTCAATTCCGCCGCGCTCGCCGTGCGGCAAACGATCGTCGAGCTGGTCGGCGAACTGGCCGCGAGCGGCGCGTGGACGGGCATCACGTTGCGCGAGGGCGAATCCGCGCCGTCGTGACGGGCGGGGTGAGCGGAATGCGCGGACGGCCGCCGCGGATGCGGTGTGCGAAGTCTCCGCGCGCGCCGCGTGAACGATACGCATTCTCCAATGCCGCGCTCGGCATTTCGTTCGGCATGCTGATTGCTGACGGATCGATGAACATGCGTGACATGACACACACATCACACCTTCGCCATTACGTCGAGCATGCCCGAGTCGATCGGATCGCCCGCGCACCGGCGGCCGGCCGTCCGCGCGCAAACATCGACCGTCGGCAGGTTGTACGAAGCGCGATATTGAAACTACACTGATTATCGGCCGGCGCCGAGACACGCGGCTCATCCATTCAACACGCATCACAGTACTAATTAAACGCGTGCCGACAATCGCCATAGAGGATGCTTGCCTTGTTCCTCAACATCCACCGGGGGAAGTGGCGATGAAAATCGGGGCTGCGCGTCATCCGTCAGCGGTTTGTTAGCCGAACGGCGCGCGCATGAACACGACCGCAGGCATTCACGCGACGTCACTCGGGCTGCACGGCTCGAGCCCGGCGATGGCCGACCTGCGCCGCTATCTGGCGAAGGTCGCGCAGACCGATACGACGGTGCTCGTGACCGGTGAAACCGGCACCGGCAAGGAGCGCGTCGCCACCGCCGTCCACCGCCTCAGCCCGCGAACCGACAAGCCGTTCATCGCTGTGAACTGCGCCGCGGTGCCCGACAGCCTGTTCGAGTCCGAGATGTTCGGTCACGAGCGCGGCGCCTTCACGAGCGCCCAGAACGCGTTTCCCGGCCGCTTCGTCGAGGCCGACGGCGGCACGCTGTTCCTCGACGAAGTCAGCGAGATGCCGCCCGCCGTTCAGGCCAAGCTGCTGCGCCTGCTCGAGGACCGCACGGTGATGCCGGTCGGCTCGTTGCGCCGGCGCCCGGTCGATGTCCGGATCGTGGCCGCCAGCAACGAAAGTCTGGAGGACCTGGTCGCGGAACGCCGTTTCCGCGCCGACCTGTTCTATCGCCTGAACGTCGCGCGCATCGAGATCCCGCCGCTGCGGGAGCGGCCGGAGGACATCGCGTCGATCGTCGATCACTTCGTCGCCGAGCACAACCAGCGGCGCGCGATGCGGGTGGGGCGGCCCGATCCGGCGTTGCTCGAATGCATGCGGCACTACCGGTGGCCGGGCAACGTGCGCGAGCTGCGCAACCTGGTCGAGGCGTTGTTCGTCGATGCGCCGGAAGGGCGTCCGTTCGGGCTGGGCGACCTGCCGCCGGCATTCCGCCGCCTGTTCCTGCAGGATTTCTCGGCCGGCGAGCACGAGCGCGAGCGGCTGGTCTCGGTACTGCGCCAGACCAACTGGAACAAGATGGAGGCGGCGCGCCAGATGAACTGGTCGCGCATGACGCTGTACCGCAAGCTGGCCAAGTACAACCTGGACGCCGGCAACACTGCCTCGGTGTGACAGCCGGGCTGTCACATGGTACAGCCCCGCCGCATTCGCGAATCCCGCTCCGGTCGGGAAATTCCACGCCAAATCAAGCGCTTGTGTCGGCGCATGCGCATTGGCCCGCTCCTTGCGAAGCAGAACGGACAGACCGCCCGTCGCCATGCAAGGAGGCCGTCGTGCACGTCATCGAGCCACTCCAGGACGCCCCGCCGGAACCGGCGCAGCCGGCCGGCCAGCCACGGCCGCTGCTCGCCAGCTATGCAAACTATTTCGAGGTCGGGCACAACGCGTTCGAGTTCCTGATCGATGCCGGGCAGGTCGAGCCGCAGTCCGGCAACGTCCAGTTGATGAGCCGCGTCGCGGTCAGCCCGGTGCACGCCAAGCTGCTCGCGCAACTGCTGGCGAGCGCGATCGCCCAGTTCGAGGCGACCCACCACGCCATCCCCGACATCGCCGAACCGGAAACGGATCTGGCGATTCTTCCCCCGCAGGAATTCGAGCGGCGCGCGATCGACGCGCGCAGCAAGCCGATGCTCGGCGGCCGTCGCGACGAGCCCGATCAAAACCAGAGCTGAGGACACGACATGGCAGCGCAACTCCATCCCAACCGCATGGTCCTGACCGACCGTTTCCCGATGCTGGGCTTCACGATTCGCGTCGGCCACGCGCCGTGCGTCGCGGAACTGGTGATCGCCACCGATCCCGCGCTGTTCACGCGCAAGGACGGGCGCACGTCGTCGACGTTCTACACCAGCCGCGAGGACGGCCTGCTGGCGATCCCGCGCGGCGAAGCGGTGTACATGGTGCCGCCGGCGGTGCTGGCGCGCTTCGTGGGCGCGGGCCGTCTGTGGTTCGGTCTCGCCACGGCCGCTTCGTCCGATGCCGACGCGTGGACGATCGACGTGCTGCCGAATGCCGACAGCCCGTACGTGTCGCTGTCGGGGCTCAGCGATCGCGGGTTGCGCAGGGTCCGCGTGTTCCCGACGCGCGGTGGCGCCGCCGCCAGGAGTCCGCTGTTGAACTGGGCGGGCGACGGCACGCGGCCGGGCGCGACCGCCGTACCGGCGCCTGCCGCGCCGGGCGCCGCTTCCGCCGCGCCGCGGCCGGCCGTCGAACCCGTTGCGCCGCACCACGATGTCCATTACGACGACGGGTTCGGTCCGCTTCCGCCGCTGAATGCCGCGACGCCCGTCGAGGCGAAGCCGCAGGCACCGGCGCCGGTACCGGCCGCGCACCCGGCGCCCGCCGCCGCGCCGGCGCCCGTCTCGCAGGGGATGAGCGACGATGCCGAGTTCCGCATCGCCGGCGACCGACGCAGTTTTACGTGGCCGCGGCCGCGCAAGCTGTCGACCGTCGAGCGGGCCGCGCTGCGCGCGATCCTGAGCGCGAATCCGGCCACCGCGTCGCTGATGCTGCTGCTGCCGGTCGCGATGCGCAACGGCCTGTCGGTCTCGATCGGCGCGGGCGCGGGCGCCGGAATGGAATCCGGGGCCTCGGGCGCGGTCGGCGTCATCTTCGACGCCAATGGCGACGACATCGGCGTGTTCGTGTCGGGCGAGCTCGACTTCGGCTACATCGTGTCGGCGAGCCTCACCGGCCAGATCAGCCTGCTGCGCGGCCATATCGACGACTTCTCGGGCACCGGCACGACCGCCGGCGTGATGGTCGGCGAAAGCGCGGCGGGCGGCATCTCGGCGCTGTTCAACGCCCGCGGCGAATTCGTCGGCGTCACGTTGTCGGCCGGCGTCAGCGTCGGCAGCCCGGTGAGCATCTTCGTCGGTGTTTCGCGTGCGGCGGCGGGCACGATTGCCACGTCGTCGGCGCTCGCGTGGTCGCGCGCCCTGAGCGACGACCCGGAAGCCTACGGCATCGATACGCCGCCGTACAGCGACGACGATGCGGGCGCCGAGCCGCCCGCGACGGCCAGCGCGCTGGCGCTGGGCGCGCGCGAGAACAGCCTCGTCACGCGCACCGCGGCCAGCCCGAATTTCGATGAGGGACGCGGCAGCAAGACGATCGACCGCATCATCATCCACATCGCCGACGTACCCACCGTCCAGCGCGTGGTGAATACCTTCACCAATGCCACCTCGAAGGTGAGTGCGCATTACCTGGTCGGGCAGGAGGGCGAAGTCGTCCAGTTCGTCTCGGAGGCCGACACGGCGTGGCACTGCAAGGGCTCCAACCAGCGCAGCATCGGCATCGAACACATCGCGGTGAAGCGCGGCGGCGCCGACTACCCGCGTCGAAACGGCACCGTCCAGCATTTCGACGCGCTGGCGCCGACCCAGCTTCAGTACGAAACCTCGGCCGCGCTGGTCGCGTCGCTGTGCGACAAATATCAACTGCCGATCAATCGCACGACGATCATGGGCCATCGCGAGGCCGACACCTCGACCGGCCATACCGCGTGCCCCGACGGCAACTGGGACTGGGACTACTTCATGCGGCTGGTCACCAGCCGCACCTGCCAGCCGCAAGCGGCCGGCCAGGCGCTGGGGTTCGCCGCCCGCGGCCTCGGCGACGACATTCCGCTCGACCCCGGGGTCGGCGGGCTGTCGATCGGCACCGACGCGCTGGAGATCGGCGACATCATTCTCAGCACCACCGGCAATCCGGGCTCCGGCGTCATTCGCGCGGGCTCCGGCGCCGAGGTCAGCCACGCGATGCTCTACGTCGGCCAAGGCGGGCAGGTGATCGAGGCGATTCCCGGCGGCGTTCAGCTGCGTCCGCTCGCGGATGCGCTGGCCGATGCGCGCCTCGCGGTCGCGTTTCGGGTGCCGGGCCTGACCGATACGCAGCAGCGGCAGGTCGCCGATGCCGCCGCGCGCTATCTCGATCGCGGTTTCAACTACGTCGGGCTGGTCCGCTGCGGCAGCTATCTGATCGACCGTCGCGCGTGCGACCTGCTGTCGGGCGACGCGGCGGAGCGCTGCCGCCGCTTCGTCGGCCGCATCGAACTCGGAGACGGCGCCGACACCGACAACTTCTTCTGCTCGCAACTGGTCGCCCAGTCGTTCCAGGACGCCGGCAGGCCGATCGTGACCGTGCCGCCTCACTGGGTGCCGCCGGGCGATCTCGCCAGCCTGTCGACCGGCACGATGGCCCCTGGAACGCTTGCATACGTCGGCCATCTGAAGGCGCCGATCCCGAGCCGCGGCTTCTTCGGAATGAGCCAGGCGCTGGCGGTCGCGCCGGGCGCCGCGCGCGCGCTGGGGGCCGACGACTGGACGGTGAACTGGGACGACGTGCAGATGACCCCGCAGCCCACCGACATGGGGTGCTGGGCGACGGCCGCGTCGATGGTGCTCGGCTGGCGCGACAACCAGAGTGTCGATCCGACGCTGCTGGCGCGCTGCATCAGCCTCGAGCGCCAGATGCGGGACGGTCTGGCGCCGGCCGAAGTGGCGGGGTTCGCCGCCGCGTCGACCCTCACCGTCGAGCCCAACGCGTGCTTCGCGCCCGAAGGCTTTCGGCGGCTGCTGGAGGCGAACGGGCCGATCTGGGTCGCCGAAGTCGTGCGTGCGCCGGTCAACTTCTTTCATGCGGTGGTGGTGACGGGCATGTATCGCAGCGGCGACGCGTATTTCGTGCGGATCACCGATCCGCTCGACCGCGTGGTCGGCACGCCGGGCCATCCCGGCGCGCGGACCCTGCCGCCGACCCACGCGACCGGCAGCCGCTACATCATGACCTACGAGGATTTCGTGTCGGAATTCGAGGCGGCGGCCGGCATCGGCGTGATCCAGCTCATGCATTCGGGCGGCACGTTCGGCCACACGATCAATCGCGGCAGCGCGGCGGGCGCGGGTTACGCGCTCGGCATCGAGCCGCCGTCGGCAGGCGGCGAATTCGGCCTCGGCGTGACCCTGACCCGGCGCACCGAGAGCCGCGACGGGCGCAGCTACGATCTCGCGCAGCTGGCGGGGCTGGTCCAGCCCGCCAACGCGTTGGCGGGCGGCGCGGGGCAGCCGCGCATGCCGGGTCAGCGCATCACGCTCGACGACTGGCCGTACATCGACGGGCCGAGCGGCCGCACCTCGGCGCCGGTGTCGATCGACTGGGCGTGGCAGGGCGGCGCGGTCGGCGACGTGACGATTGCCGCAGCGCAGGGGCAGATGCTCGACGGCTGGACCGCATTCGTGCGCGCCGATATCGGCCGCGGTTCGAGAACCCCCGAGCGGGCGAGTGTCACGCTGCGCATCGCCACCACGTTCCGGCATGCCGGCGAGGAGGAGCAGGTCGGGGTGACGGAGGTGGTGCTGAACGGCGACGGCCGCTTCCAGACCGTGCACGGCGCCGACGGCGCGCCGCCGCTTCCGGCAAGCGGCACGCAGCCCGCGCCGCGCGAACCGCAACCTGCCTGACCCTCGAGGGACACGCGCGATGGCCCGCCTCATCCCCCCTCCGCCACCACGCGGCGCGGTAACGCCCGCGGTGGCACTTGCTCGCGACGCATTCGGCCGCGAGATCGTCGACGGCTCCGGATCGAGCGACCCGGGCAGGCAGGACGGCGTGCTGCCGCAAGCGGCGCCGGCCGGCGGCGGGGTGTCCGGCGCCCCGGGCGCGTCGACGCCGCCCAAGGAGAAGGCGACGGACGCCATCGGCCGGCGTGCGGCGGCGCTGGCCGATGCGATCGACTTTCCGACCTTCGTCGCGAGCCTGGTGCATGGCACGTACGACGCGATCGTCGACAGCTCGATCAAGCAAGTGGAGAGTTTCGCCGACCTGGTCGGCGCGGTGGCCAAGCCGCTGGACCAGTTCACGCAGGAGAACGTGACCGACGGACAGGCGCGCGCATGGCTGGTCGAGCAGTATCCGCACGACGTGACGCTGGTGCAGGACGGCGGCGAATACCGCCTCGCGCCGGTGGCCCGGCCCGGCGACGACGACACGACGCCCGCGCCCGCGTGGCTCGCCGATTTCGGTGCGGCCGACGGCGCGTTCGACACCCAGACGCTCGAATCGGTGGTGCTGCCTCACGCCCGCGAGCGCGTCGCGCAGCATCGGTTGTCGACGCTGTCGACGATGGTGCTGCTCGGCATGCAACGGGTCGTGGTCAAGGACGGCACGATCGCGGCCAGCCTCAATTTCCAGGCCAAGGCGCGCGACCGGGCCGCCGTGCAGTACGCGACGTCGAACGACCCGTCGTCGGGACAGACGACCTGGGGCGGACGCGGCACGTCGGGCGATGTCGTCACCACGGTCTCGACCGTCGCGGTCAATGCGCAGACCGACACCGATCTCAAGGCGACGCTGACCGGAAAGGTGAGCATCAATTTCGCCTCGGAGACGCTGCCGCTCGACCGTTTCGTCGATGAGGCGTCGCGCAATCTGCTGGAGCGCCACAGCCGGCCGGCGGCGCGGATCGCGCCGCCGGCGGCGACGGGCACCCCGCCCGCGGCACCGGCGGCGGCGCCCGTGCTCGCGCCTGCGGCGACACCGGCGCCGGCCGCCGCGCCGGCATTGCCGGCCGCGTCCGCGACGCCCGCCGTGCCTGGCGCACCGGCCGCTCCCGCCACGCGACCCGCATCCGCCCGGGGAGAACCGACATGATTTCGCCGCGGCCGCTGGGCGAGACGCTGGGCGCGTTCGCCGACGTTGCCGAACAGCTGACCGCGGGCGCGGCGCAGGGGTTGCGGGTGCGCTCGGTGGCCATGGAGCTGCCGCTCGACCTGCGCGTCGCGCGGGGCGCCGACGGCATCGAGCTGGTCGGCGACCTGCCGCAGTTCCTGACCCGCACGGCCTTCGATCCTGAGCCGGCGCGGCTCGCGATCGTCCTCGAAGCCGTGCCGATCGACGGAGCGGGGCGATGAACAGCAACGCCAGCCTGCGCCTCGAGGATTTCATCCAGGCCGTGCAGAGCCAGCTCGACAACGCGCAGGCGGCGATGGCGATCAAGGCGCGCAACCTCAACCTGCCGCTGACCTTCGCGATCAAGGACGTCAACCTCGACTTGCGCGCCCATGTCGAATTCGTCGAAAGCGAAGTCTGGATTCGCCCCGCCGGCCCGGGCGACACCGACAGCAGCACGTTTCATCTCGTCTTCACGACCATCACGCGGCCGGCGATCGAGGAAAACGCGATCGCGCTGTCCGAGGACAGCAAGGACCAGCCGCTCGACGCGCTGGGCGACGAGCTCTCGGCCGAGGACCGCAAACGGCTGGAATGGGCCGGCGTGCGCACGGTCCGGCAATTCCGGCAGGCCGAACAGCGCGACATGGTGCATGCGATCGGCCGCGTCACCAACCTGTCCGTGGACCGGCTGCGCCGGGCGCTCGACCGGGCGTCCGCGCCGAGCGTCGAGCGGGTCGAGCCCGTGGCGCCCGCCACCGATGCGCAGCCCGACGCGTCGCCGCTGCTGCGCGTGATCGGGCGCAACCTCGTCAACGGCACGCACGCGCCGCTGGTGCGGATCGGCAATCGCCCGGTCGCGGTATTGCAATCGACGGACGACGAGTTGCTGCTCGCGCCCGGTCGCGACCAGTGGGCCGGCGAACTCGCCGTCTCGCCGACGAGCCGGCATGCTGCCGCGCTGGCGTTCGACCTGAGCGCATTCGCGCCGACGCCCGCGCCCGCGGCCAGGCCCATGACGCTGGCGGCCGTTCCCGGTCAGGAGGAGGCGCGGCCATGACGATCCATGCACTCGGCACGCCCTGGGCATCGCCCGGCGAGCGTCAGTTCAGCCTGCCGACCAGTCTGCTCGTCAAGCTGGCGCTCGGCGAAGCGCCCGAGCACGTGCCGTCGATCCGCGACGTGACGCGCGGCGCGCTGGCCGCCGCGCAATGCATCGACGGCGGCCCGGTCGACCGCATCGTGGCCGCGTTCGCCGGCCGCTTTCTCGCGGTGCGCCCGTTCAGCGCGGCAGCCGGGCGCTGGGTGCCCGGGCACGCGCACCTCGGATACGACGCGATCGAACAGATGACGGGGATGGCCCGCACGCTGCTGTTGCGCGTGCCGGCCGGCACGCCGATCGGCGAACTCTGCGACGCGCTCGCCCAGCTCGCGACCGTGGAAAGCGTGACGCCCAACTACGTGGCGACGGTCCCGATGGACGCGCCCGGCCGCCTGGCGCCCGTGCCGCCGGCCGCGCGGGTGGCGCAGGATGCGCGCGCGCTGGTGCGCATGGCCGACGCGCACGCGATCGAGCCGGGCGACAGCGGCGTCACGGTCGGTCTCATCGACAGCGGCATCGCCCGCCAGCATCCCGAATTCGCCCACGCATTCCGCGCGGGCGCCGATACGGTGCGGCTGGAGCCCGGCGATCTGTCGCCGGGCGTGCAACTGCTGAGCGGTCACGGTCATCGCGGCGATTTTCCCGAAGACCGCTTCGTCGGTCACGGCATGGGCTGCGCGGGGATCATCGCGGCGGAGGGCGTGGCGATGCCGCGCGGGCTCGGCGGCGACTGCCGCATCCTGCCGATGCGCGCGCTGGCCGCTGCCCGTTTGCCGGGCAAGGCGCACGCGATCGGGCTCGGCGCGATCGCCGATCTCGATCGCGCGCTCAAGCTCGCGGTCGACCTCGGCGCGAAGATCATCAACATGAGCTTCGGCACCGACGATGCGACGATCGCCGCCAACCGCCCGAAACCGCACGCCGACACGGTCGCGTACGCCGCCGCGCGCGGCTGCATCCTCATTGCCGCGAGCGGCAACAACGGCAGCGTGAGCCGCTACTGGCCCGCCGCCTACCCGCAGGTGATCGCGGTCGGCGCCGTGGGCGACGACGGCCGGCCGGCCCCGTTCTCGACGCGCGGCCCGCACGTCGCGCTGTGCGCACCCGGCGAACAGGTGCTGACGACCGCGATCGAGGCTTATCAGCTTGCGACCGGCACCAGTTTCGCCGCGCCGTTCGTCGCGGGCGCCGCGGCGCTGCTCGTCGCATACGCGCAGCGTCGCGCCTATCCGCTCGACGGCGCGACGGTGCGCGACCTGCTCGTTGCCGCCGCGCGCCCGTTCGCGCCCGGCGCGGCCGACGGCTGCGGCGCCGGCATTCTCGACGCGGCGGCGGCGCTGCAAGGGCTGTCCGGCCGCATCGACGCCTATGACGCGGCGGGCGACGACGGTTGCACGGGCAAGGAAGGCCGTGCCGACGACGGCTGACTTGCGCACCGGATCCCGTTCACTCCCCCGAACCGACCGGATTTCAAGGAGAAGTTAAATGTTTCATGTCAACAATCAAGTCCGCTTCCTCGACCTCGTCGACCTCGAGACCCGGGCACGCGACGGGCTGGTCGATATCGTCAACCGGCTCGAGTCGCTGAAGCGGCCGCCGGTCGCCGCCGAGCGGGAGCAGCTCGCGCTGTGCAAGGCCATTCTCGAAGTCGTCTACGGCAGCAAGACGTCGTCCGGCGAGGAGACGGAGGTCTGCGACCCGCTGTTCGTCGCCACCCGCGAGCTGCTCGCCAGCAAGTCGCTGGTCAACCCGCCGCTGCTTACCGAGGACAAGGGCCAGCTGGTGTTCGGCCCTGGCAGCGTGGGCGGCGCCAACGGTGCGAACGGCGCGGACCCCGAGCCCGCGTCGATCACGCTGGTCGCGATGGTGCTCGGCATCCTCGCGGTGGACGGGGCCACGCCGCCGCCCGTGAAGGTCGTAGACGGCAAGATCGTGCCGGACGACGACAACGTGCTGATGAACACCTTTACCCGCCAGTTTTTCGCGGCGGTGGGCGAGGCCAATTCGTATGGCGCGCTGGCGCAGCGGGTGCTGGCGCTGCTGTGCATCGAGGGCGATCCCGACGGCCGCGGCGGCGAGCAGCCGGGGGTGGTCACCACCGAATTCGCACGCGTGATGCGCGGCCTGCAGGCGCGCAAGATCCAGGCCGACGAACCGCAGTTGCGTCGCCGCATCAACGAGGAGCTGAACACCGTCCAGAACATCGGCGGCGAGGACGCGATCGCCGATCTCGGCATCGACCTGCCGAACCTCGAGGATCTGGAGGACGCGAACATCGTCGCCGACAACGTGCGCGTGATGGGCCCGATGATCGTCGCCGCGATGTTCGACGAGCTCAAGGTGTTCCAGGTGGTCGACCGCATCGTCGAGCAGTTCCAGCACGGCACGCTGCCGATCGGCCCGGGCAATGCCGGCAAGCTGCTCTATCGCTACTGGCGCGAAACGCCGAACCGCATCTCCGAGCAGGAGCGCAAGAATTTCGCGGCGATCACGCTCGGCGTGCCGGGCGGCGATCCGAATACGGCCGGCAACCGCGAATTCAACGACTTGTGGATCCGCTTCGTGTCGTCGGTTTCGTCGTTCGTGCGCCAGACCGAAGTCGACTCGCTGCTGCGCGCGAGCGTGCCGAACCCGATCAACCACCAGCAGGTGCGCAAGGCCGCCCGCGATCTCGCCGGCAACCTGTCGTTGCACGGCTACGGCATGGCGCATTACGCCGCGCGCGAGATCCAGTCGCAGGTCAAGTTCATGATCGACCTGCTGCAGGACCCCGAGATCCGCGGCTGCTACGGCGCCAAGGACATGTGGCAGGTGATCGACCAGGTCGCGACCTACGATCTGGGCGGCGCACGCACCAGCTCGCGCTATCGCACGCTGGCGACCTGCGGCACGATCATCACCGCGTGGCTGGCCAACAACGTCGATCGCGTCAACAAGGCGACCGGCCCGCTGCTCAGCATCGACCAGATCGCCAACCCCGACGTCTCGTCGAACCACAAGTCGACCGTCGACCCGACCGATTACGACCTGGTCAACGCGTGCGAGCTGTGGCTGGCCGATACCGCGACCACCGATACGCAGATCGAGCAGTTCTCGCAGCCGCGCGAGGCGCCGCAGATGACGTCGAAGCCCGTGCCGATCCCGGCGATGGCGCGCGAGATGCTGGACGGCGTCGGCGATATCGGCGCCGGCATCGGCCTGGGGGCGGGCGTGCCGGTGAAGGCGGGCTACGGCGTCGGCACGCACAACGGGGCGAGCTATTACGCGAACCGTCCGCACTGAACCGGCGTCGCGTGCGCTGCGCCATTCCCGAACCCTGCCGGAGCCGAGCCATGCCCATGACCACATCCCGCGAACCGGTCGTCGCCCGGGTCGAACGACGCCTGAAAAGCGCCGCGCGAAGCCTTGGCACCGCCGATCCATTCGCGCCGTCGCGCGACCTGTTCCTGCGCACGTTCGGCGACGGCGCCGACGATCTGCGGTTTCGCGACAACGCGCTGATGCCGATGGCGGTACCGTTCGAGCCCAGCTTCTCGGAAAGCCAGCCGGGCAAGCTGCGCTTCACGATCGAGCCGCTGCCGCCGGAGGCGTCCGCGATCGACCGGCGCGACGAGTCGACCCGCGAAATGCGCAAGCTGATCCGGGACTTCATCGGCCGCGAAGCGCTGCACTGGTTCGACCAGGCGAGCGAGCCGTTCCGCGGCTTCGCGCGGCCGGGCGGCAACCTCGATTACGGCGCGTTCTTCGGCTCCAGCTACGACCGCGACGGGCTCTATGCGTCCAAGGTGTACTACGAGCTGCCCGGCGACGCCGGCACGATCGAGAACCTGCCCCGCGACCTGGCCGGCATCGTCCAGGCCGCGCTGAGGATGGTGCCCGGGCTCAAGCCGCTCTTTACGACGATGGCGGCCCAGCGCGATCTCGGCGGCCAGCGGCTCACGTTCGCGTGCACCCGGGCGCTGCGGCTCGCCGATCTGCAGCCGGTCATGGACGCGCTCGGCATCGGCCATCGGCTTCCCGGCATCATGCAGCTTCTGGGGCTGGTGCTCGGCGGGCGGTTCGACCTGCCGCCGCATGGCGCGCTGCTCGCGTTCGGGCTCGGTCCGGACGGGCCGGATTTCGAGCTCTACGTGCTGCTCTCGGCGATTCCCGACGTGCCGCCGGCGTTCCTCAGCCTGCTGACGATGGGGCTCGCCGAGCGTCCGCGCGGGCTGCAGGCGCTCGAGCGATGGATGGGCGCGTTCACGCCGGAGGACGCGCACTGGCCGGGCCGCTTCTCGATCATCAGCTTGCGCACGGACGCGGCCTGCCCGGCACGGGTGAGTCTCTACCTGCGCCCCATCGAGTTCGAATTGCCTGTCGACGCGTTCGCCCAGGCCGGCTGAATCCGAATCACTTCGTCACGCGTTTCCTGCGAGGTCGCCATGTTCCCGCAAGCTGCCCGTTCCACGCCGATCGCGCCGCCGCCGCGCGCCGCCGCGGCCGCCCCGCGCCACACGCCGCCGGTGCCGGTGCCGGCCGACGAAGTGCGCCACGGCGTCGCGCAGATGCTGACCCGGTCGCAGGCGTTCAACGCGATGCCCGACAACGATCGCCGCGACATCGCCCGCAACACCGCGTTGATCGCGGATTATCTGGCCCGGCCCGAAGGGTTTGCCGGCAATGAAATCCCGGGCGGGCTGGGCACCGCCACGGCGCGCGCGCTCGACGACAACACGGATCATTCGGCGCACGAGCAGGATTTCAACGTCCACAACAAGGCAGTCGAGGACATCGGCAAGTCCAAGTTCACCGCGTCGGCCGCGCGCGAGGGCGCGGCGGTCGCGGGCGAGCTGCTGAACCAGGTCAAGTTTCCGACCTTCGTCGCCAGCCTGATCAGCGGCGTGTTCCAGTCGATCACGCACAGCTCGATCGAGCAGATGAAGGCGTATCAGGAAATGATCGCGCAGGTGGCGAAATCGCTCGGCCAGTTCGCCGACGAACATGTGACCGAGAACCAGGCGCGCGATCACATGGTCGGCCAGTTTCCCGACCTGTTCGAGATCGGCATGGACGACAGCGGCGATACGCCGAGCCCGCGCGTGCAGGTGCGCGACGGGGTCGACCCCGACGAGGCGTCGAAGACCGTGCGCGCCCGCCTGCAGATGGGCGACGGCGACACCTTCGACCTGTCGGACGAGGCCTCCGAGCTGGCCATCGTCAACCGCTTCAAGATGCAGCTCGCCAAGCAGCGCCAGCAGATGCTGGCCTCGATCGTGCTGATGGGCATCAACCGCATCGTCGTCACCGACGGCAAGATCTCGGCGAAGATCATCTACGACGTGCGCGCGCAGGACACGCTCACCAAGCAGCGCAGCGCCAGCGCGGTCGACCTCGCACGCGACAAGGACGGCAACGTCCAGTCGACCTACGCGGGCAAGGGCACCTACGATCGCGGCGGCAAGTACGATTCCAGCAACGACAAGGACAACGGCCGCCAGTACAGCGCCGACTATTACGCGAAGGGCGACTACGAATACGAGAACAAGCCGATCGTCACCGCGTCGACTGCCGCGTCCGAAACCAGCAACGCGGCGATGCAGACCAAGATCCAGATGTCGGGCGCGGTCGATGTCAATTTCAAGAGCGACTACCTGCCGCTCGACAAGATGGCGACGCCGCAGATGATCGCCACCATCACCGGCAACGCGACGCCGGCCGATCCCAACGTGCTGCCCAGTCCGAAAACGCCGCCGGCCGCGGCCGCACCCGCGGCGGCTTCAGCCCCGGCAGCGGCGGCTCCGGCTCCGGCTCCGGCGGCGGCCAAGGGAAACTGAGCCATGCGCCCGCCCGCTTCCCCCGACGCGCTTCACCCGGTGCGGCCGCCCACGAGCACCGCCGCGTTCGACGCGACGCGGCCCGAGGTGCGCCGCCTGCTGACCGCGATTCCGTCGTTCCTCGACCTGCCCGACGACGAGCGCCGCCGCATCGCCGCGGATACGGTGCGGGTGCTCGCTTACCTGGCGGATCCGAACGGCGTGCATGCCGAGATCGCCGAGCGCGAGGCGAACGGCGAACTGCCGCCCACCGGCCTCGCGCGCCCGATCGCGCAGCCGCACCCGCAGCCGGCGCCGGCCGCCGCGACGCTGGCCGACGATCCCGTCACCGCGACCAAGCGCCAGCTTGCGCAGGATCCCGGCTTCGCCGGCAAGGACTTCCAGGCCGGTGCGGTGAAGCAGGGCGTCGAGCAGTTCGGCCAGATGGTGCAGAAGGTCGATTTTCCGAAATTCGTAGGAGGACTGATCAAGAACGTATTCCAGGCGATCGTCGAAAGCTCGATCGAGCAGATGCGCGCGTATGGTGAGTTGATCGCCAACGTCGCCAAGACCACCGCGCAGTTCATGAGCGACAACATCAGCGAGGGCGCCGGCCGCGACTATCTTGCCGATTCGTTCCCGGACGTGCTGTCGGTGCAGGCGCAGGAAGGCGCCGACGCGTTCGACGCGGACAGCGCCGGCGCGGCCGCGGCGGCGGCCCCGACGCGGCTGGTGGCGCAGGGCGACAACGCGCAGCAGCGGCTTGCCGAGATCAGCCGGAACTACAACCTCGATCCGCCGGTGACCGACCTGTCCGACGACAAATCCGAGCTGCGCCTCGTCACCGCGGCGCGCCTGCAGATGGCGAAGCAGCGCCAGCAGCTGCTGTCGTCGATGGTCATGCTCGGCATCAATCGCATCGTCGTCACCGACGGGTCGATCAACGCCAAGGTGGTATTCGACATGCGCGCGAGCGACACCGCGAAACGCACCTACACCGCGTCGATGCACGACCGCGAAAGCCAGAAATACAAGGAATCGCTCAACGCCCATTACGGCAGCTGGTACACGCCGTATTCCGCCGACGCCGCGTTCGAGGGGCAGCAGGAACACGTGGCGACCGTCGGATCGGCGCTCGACGACACGAGCGAATCGAAGGCCGAGGTGAAAGCAAAGCTCTCGGGCGAGGTGCGCGTCAACTTCAAGAGCGACTACCTGCCGCTCGAGAAGATGGCGACGCCCGAGATGATGTCGGTGATCCAGGGCAACTCGACGCCGTACAACCCCAACAAACCGGCCCCCGCCGCCGGTTTGCCCGCCGGGCAGCACTGAATCATGGCGCGCATGTTCATCGCCCCGCCGGCGGATGCCGGACTTGCGGCGGCCATCCGGTCGGGGGAGCGGCTCGTCGAGCGTGCGACCGCACACGGCCTCGCGTTCGCGCTCGACGAACTCGGCGACATCGCGATCCCCGATCCCGTTGCCGCACGCATCGACAAGGCGCAACTGCGGGCGCTCGCGTCGCTTTATCTGGCGGCCGACCTCGAGTCCGCGGGGGTGATCCCCGCGGTCGAGGCGCTCGCCGGTTTGTCCGCAAGCGGTGCCGTCGGCGTCGACCTTGGCGGCGCGGCGCCGCTGGTCGTCAACTGGTGGCGCCACCGCGCCGAGAAGCTGGCGGCCGGCGAACGCGCGGCGTTCTATTCGCGATTGTTTGGCACTGCGTACGGCCCGGCCGCGGCGGATGCCGAGCGCAACGTCCCGTTCGAGGAGTGCATGCTCGAGCTTTGCGAGGCGCTCTACAAGCTCGACGAGACGCCAAGCGCCGACCCGCGCGGGGATCTCGGGCAGCAGGCGCGGGTCCGCAATGCCGCCCGCGCTCTCGCGCAGAACCTCGGCGCCGCCTGCACCGGCGTGACCGCATTCATGGCTGGCGAGATCGTCGGCATGCTCAGGGACGCGTTCGCGATCCTCGGCCATGCCGACCTGCGTCAAGGCTTCGCCGCGCGCGACATCTGGGGCGTGGTCGCCGGCATCGACCGGCTCTCGCGCCAGCCGTCGCGCTCGCCCGCCGCCTATGTGCGGCGCGGCAAGGCGGGGATGACCGTGATCGCGTGGCTGGCGGACGTCGCGGATGGGCTGGGCGCCGCGTCGCCGCTGCTGAGCACGGACAATCCGGTGATCGCCTCCGCCGCCGACTGGATCGAGGCGACGCTCAGTCTCGGCGAGAAGCCCGACGGCGCGGCGCGTTCCGCCTCGGACGACGGCCGCGCCGTGCCGCAGGCTTCGCGCCCGGCCGCGCCGGCAAACTCGTGGGCGGCACTCGGAACCTGACATGAAACCGCGCTGCTCAGGCCGTCGCGACACGGGCGGCGCAATCCGGGAACCGACGGCGGCAGGCGTGCCGTCGCCATCGCGGCCGCACGCCATGCGGCGGAGCGGTTGAAATGGCGGCAAGCGCACCTCTTGCGCGTTCGCCGGTGCCGCGGCCCGACGTTCGACACCGTGTCCGCGAACTGCTGTCCGCGCAGCAGGGTTTCGGCGCGCTCGATCCGGCCATGCGCCGCGATCTCGCGTCCGGACTGGCACGGATCGGCTCGATCGCGCTCGACCACCACGAACTCGCGGCGCGCCCCGGCACGGCACTGGCCGTTGCGCAGAATGCGGGTTCCGAGTATTCGGGCACCGCCATCGACCGGATGGCCGGCACCACCCGGGCGGTGCTCAACGCGGTGTCGTTCCCGCGCTTCGTGACCGAGCTGATCACGGGCGTCTTCAAGGCGATGAACGATTCGAACCAGCAACAGCTGACCGCGTTCGTCGACCTGATCCGCAATGTCGCGCAGACCACCGAAGGCTTCGCGGACAGCAACGTGGGCATCGCCGGAGCGCGGCAATGGCTGGCCGAGCATTTCCCCACCGCCTACGAGGTCACCGGCGACGACGAGGCCGCGGACGACGCCGACGAACTGGCGGGCCTGCCGCCGGACGAGCGCCATCAGCGCCAGCAGGAGCTGCAGGCCGAGCGCGATGCCGCGACCCGTTTGGCGTTGCGCCCGGGCGCGACCCCGCCGGCCGAAGCCGCGTTGCGCAGCGCGCTGGGATTGGGGCCGGGCGATGCGGTTCCGGCCTCCGATCCCGAGCGTCTGGTGCCGCTGGCCCAGCAGGTGCTGGCCCGCAACCGCCAGCAGTTGCTCGCGACGATGGTGCAGATGGGGTTGCAGCGCATCGTCATCGAGAGCGGGCGTCTCAACGCCGCGATGAATTTTCATATCGACGCGAGCAGCGCCGCCGCCAACGACCGCGGCTCGCAATTCGACACGCGCAACACGGTGGGGGTGAGCGGGGGCGCACGCTTCGGGCCCTGGGGCGCGGAGGCCAACGTGCAGAGCACGATCGGCTACGTGTCGACCGACCGAACCCAGACGACCGAGAGTTCGCACGCCGACGTCAACCTGAGCAGCGGCGTCGAACTGGTGTTTCGCACCGACTACGTGCCGTTGAACCGGCTGGCGGGCGTGGGCGACATCGAACGCATCCGTGTTAACACGATCAATCCGGATGCCGAAGCGGCGCGCCTGTCCGCCGATCGCACCGCGCAGCGCAGCGCCGAACAGGCCGACATGGCCGCTCGCCGGACTTCGCTGGACGGCGGACTGCGCGCGCCGCCGCCTGTCGGCCCCGCGGCGTCGGGCTCGGCAGGGGGCGCGCATGCGAGCCAGCCGGGCTCGTCGGCACCTTCGGGCTCTTCGACCTCTTCAGCCTCGTCGCCGAATTCGGCGTCTGCTTCCGCGCCCGCGCCGCAGCCGCCGGCCAGGCCGGGCGCCGCGGCGTCCCCGTCGCCCGCGCACCCCGCGACGGCCGCGCCTCGATCGCCGGCCGGCGCAACGGCGGCGGGACATCGCGCAGCGTGATGAACATGCACGGCGGCAGCCATTGGCGACATCCCGTGCAGCGCCGAAGCACGTCGATGACGACGTTCAGCCGCGCGAGCGACGTGTCGGATACGAGGTGGCGCGAGGGCGTCGACTGGCAGCGCCGATCTGGCGCGACAACATCGTGAGGATCACTTGACGTATGCGTCGATCAGGCGCGCGGTGCGACCGACGCACCGACGATGCCATGCCGCCGCAGCGAATCCGCGACGAAGCCCGACGCCTTCATCTCCTCGACGAACGCGCCGAGCAACGCGGCGGCCGCTTCGCCGCGGCTCTTCGGTACGCCCATCGCCTGGCGGATCACCATGAAGCGCTCGCCGAGCAGGCGCAGGCCCGTGGTCTTCGCCGCGTCGGCCTCGAGCTGCTGCTTCACGCCCGCCGCGACTTCGAGCTGCTGCTCGACGAACGTCGACACGACGGCCTGCGACGACGGCGCGCGCACGATCTGCGCGGCTTTCAATTCGCGCGTGAGGAACAGGTCGTACGCGCTGCCCTTGCCGACGGTCACGCGATTGTGCGGCTGATCGACGTCGGCATTGCCGCGGATCGGCGAATCGTCGCGCACCAGATAGAAGCCTTCGATCAGCACGTACGGTTCGGTGAACGCGACCGTTTCGCCGCGCAGCGGATCGACCGCGAAGAAGCCGAAATCGGCGCGTTCTTCGGTCAGCGCCTGCACCGACTTGCCGGCGGTGTCGAACACGACGAGTTCGAGCTCGGCCGACAACCGCTCGGCAAACGCGCGCGCGAGGTCGACCGATACGCCGAACGGCTCGCCCGTGGCCGGGTCGCGGTTCGCGAGGATCGGATTGCCGAGATTGATCGACGCGCGCAGCTTGCCGGTCGGGATGAATGCGGAGCGGACGGAGGGATCGACGGTCATGAAAGGCTCGTAAGGAATCGGATGGGCCGGAACGGCGAACGGCCAGGGCGCCGAGGCGGCGTCATCCGCGACGGATCGGGTGGCGCGTCGCGGCTGTGGCTTCGCCGCGATTACTTCACTGCAACTTCCGTATGCACGACTTGCGGCGGGCTCTTGAAGAACGGCCCGGCCAGTTGCCGCCACGCCTGGAAGTCGTCCGATTGCCGGAAATGCACCATGTGATCGTCGACGGTCTCCCATTTGACGACGAGCAGATAGCCGCCGCTGCGCTCGATCACGCGGTGCAGTTCGGCGCCGCCGCAGCCGCGCGCGCGGGCAAACAGCGGAAGTGCCTGGCGAACTGCCGCTTCGAATTGCTCGGCCTGCGACGGATCGATTTCGAGCGATGCCATTTCCAGAATCATGAATGCTCCATGCGGGATGAAGGATGCGACGGGGCGCGCCATGATCGACGCGTCCCGCAACGATACCGGAAGTCGGCGTCACGCGTTCCGGATGACCGGCTCGCGCGCGGCCGACCGCGCGAGGGATGCCGCCGAACGGCTCATACGAATCAGCGTTTTCCCCAATGTGGAATACGCGCCACGCGCCGATGTCACAGAGGTGGTGAAGATAAACAATCCGAGGACAGCCATGACCACATCCGCGATAAACGGAACGAATGATGCACCACCCGAAACGATCGCCGAAGCCGTATCCGACAACCCCGTCGCCGCGCCGTCGATCCTGCTGGTCGACGACGAGCCGAGCGTGCTGTCCGCGCTCAAGCGGGTGTTGCGGCCCGCGCGCTACGACATCCTGACCGCCGAAAGCGGGGAAGCCGCGCTCGACATTCTGGCTGCGACCGAAGTCGACCTGATCGTGTCGGACATGCGCATGCCGAACCTGAGCGGCGCGGCGTTTCTCGCCCGTGCCCGGTCGCTGTACCCGGACACGATGCGTATCCTGCTGACCGGCTATTCCGACGTCGCGTCGATCGTGGAGGCCGTCAACGAAGGCGGCGTGTATCGCTACCTGAACAAGCCGTGGGACGATCACGACCTGCTGATGACCATCGAGCAGGCGCTCGAACAGCGGCGCCTGCGGGCAGAGGCCGCGCGGCTGGCCGCGCTGACCGAAGCGCAGAACGAAACGCTGCGCCGCTTCAATACGGAACTCGAAACGCAGGTTCGCGCGCGCACCGAGGAACTCGGGCAAACCGTGATGTTTCTCGAAGCGGCGCAGCATGACCTGAAAAGCAGTTTCACCGCGATGGTGCAGGTCTGCGCGAGCATGATCGAGATGCGCTGCGGATCGGCGAGCGGGCATGCGATGCGCGTCGGCGAGATCGCGCGCCGTCTCGCGCTGTCGGCGGGGATGAGCAGCCTGCACGCGCAGGACGTGTATTTCGCGGGACTGCTGCACGGCATCGGCAAGCTGTCGCTGCCCGACGAGCTGTTGCACAAGCCGCTCGTGAAGATGACCACGGACGAACACAGCCTGTTCCAGCAACACCCGCTGCGCGCGCAGATGGTGCTCACGCCGGTCGCGCAATTGCACAAGGTCGCGTCGATCGTGCTGCACCAGTACGAGCGATTCAATGGACGCGGCACGCCCGACGGGCTCGCGGGCGACGCGATTCCGCTCGGCTCGCGGATCGTCGCGATCGCGCGCGATTTCGAAGGGTTGCGCAACGGCGAGATCGGTTCGCCGCATTCGGTCGAGCAGGCGATCGACGTGCTGCACTCGCAGGCCGGCGTGCGTTACGACCCGCTGCTCGTCGCGCGCTTCATCGACCTGATGCGGGATCCGGCGAGCCTGCGCATCGCGGCGTCCGTCGCGGAGATCCGGTCCGAGCAGTTGCGCGAGGGAATGCAGCTCGCCGACGATCTGCGCACGCATCGCGGGGTGCTGTTGATGACGAAGGGCAGCGTGATGTCGGGGCACCAGATCGAACTCGTTCGCCGTTTCGAGGCACGCGAAGGCACGACGTTCGACATTCTCGTGACGACCGGCACCACCGCGTCGACGCAGGCGCCCGCCGGCACGCCGCCTGACTGACGTTGCGCGGGACGGCTCGACCGTGGCGCGCGATCGGCCGCGCGTCGCGGCATCGCGTTCAATTCGACCGGGGCGCTCGATCATGCATGGCACCTACGACCTGCTGCTTGTTCTGCTGTCGCTCGTCATCGCGACGCTGGCTTCCTATACGGCGCTCGATCTGGCCGCATTCATTTCGCTGCTCGACAACCCGACGCTCAAGCGCGCGTGGCTGGCCGGCGGCGCGGCCGCGATGGGCACAGGAATCTGGTCGATGCATTTCGTCGGCATGCTGGCGCTGTCGCTGCCGATTCCGCTCGGCTATGCGCTGCCGGATACCGGCGCATCGCTGGCGATTGCGGTGCTCGTGTCGTATTTCGCGCTGAACGTCGTCACGCGCGCGCGGTTGGGGCGACGGCGCTTGCTGGCGGGCGGCATGCTGATGGGCGCCGGGATCGTCGGAATGCATTACACGGGCATGGCCGCGATGCACATGGCGCCGGGCATTCGCTACGATCCCGCGCTGTTCGCGGCGTCGATCGGCGTCGCGGTGATCGCGTCGACCGTCGCGCTCTGGATGGCGCAGACGTTGCGTGCGCAACAGGCTCGTCATGCGACCGCGCAACGCATCGGCGCCGCGCTGATCATGGGCATCGCGATCACGGGCATGCACTACACGGCGATGGCGGCCGCGCATTTCGCGCCGGATGCGCGCTGCGGCGCCGCGAACGGCATCGACGCGCCGTGGCTCGCGACGACCATCGCGCTGTTCACGATGGCGACGCTGATCGTCACGCTGCTCGTCTGCCGCTTCGATGCGCGCACGACCTTTCTGCGCGGCATGACGGACACGCTCGAACGGCTGGTGCGATTGCGGACCGCGGAACTCGAAGCGGCGTTGCAGCGTTACGAGCAGACGACGGCGATGCTGCAACGCACGCGCGAGAACATGGCGACCGAGATCGACGAACGCCGGGCGGCGCAGAGTCGGCTCGAACAGGAGAAGGACGAACAGCGGCGCCTGCTGCGGGCGCTCGAGGAAACCCACGTGCAGTTGCTGCAATCGGAAAAACTCGCGTCGATCGGCCAGCTCGCGGCCGGCGTCGCGCACGAGATCAACAATCCGATCGGCTTCATCAGCGCGAACCTCAATACGCTGAGGACGTGGGTGCGAAGCCTGCTCGACGTCGTCGCCGCGCATGACGCCGCGCTGACGCAACTGGAACCGGCAACGCGCGCCGCGCTGACGGCGATGCGCGTCGCGGCCGATCTGGACTACGTGCGCGACGAGATCGTGACGCTGATCGACGAATCGATCGACGGCGCGGTGCGCGTGCGGCGCATCGTGCAGGACCTGCGCGATTTCTCGCGGCCGGGCAGCGGCGAGTGGAGCGTGGTGGATATTCACGCGGGCCTCGAGAGCACGCTCAACGTCGTCCACAACGAACTCAAGTACAAGGCCGACATCGTCCGCGAGTACGGCGACGTGCCGCAAGTCGAATGCCTTCCGTCGCAGTTGAACCAGGTATTCATGAACCTGCTCGTCAACGCCGCACATGCGATTCCGACGCGCGGCGTGATCACGATCCGCACGTCGAGCGACGGCGAACAGGTGTCGATCGCGATCAGCGATACCGGAACCGGCATGACGCCCGACGTCGTTCGGCGGATCTTCGATCCGTTCTTCACGACGAAGCCGGTCGGGCAGGGCACGGGGCTGGGGTTGTCGGTGTCGCATGGCATCGTCGAACGCCATCGCGGCACGATCGACGTGACGAGCGAGCCGGGGCGCGGCACGACGTTCTGCGTTCGACTGCCGATCCGGCGCGCGGATGTCCGCGCGGATGCGGCGGCGGCCGTCGAGCAACGGGCGTGAGCGACAGGTGACGCGTCGTCACAGCGCCCGCTTGCGCCGCCGCCTGCGAAAGAAATTCCAGAACATCGCGGTCGCGTCCGGCCCCGTCGCGGAGTGGAACGCTTCGCGCGGATCGCCGCCGCTCCACGCGTGCGCCAGACGGCGCACGATGCAGACGCGGACGATCAGCCGGCCGCCGCGCAGATAGTCGGTGTAATCCGCGTCGTCGTGCGCGTACGTATGTTGCTCGCCGACACGCAGTTCACCGTGCTCGTCGACGAGCCGATTGATCCGCGCGAACGCGACGCCGAGCTGCCGCGCGTTTTGCTCGGCGACGACCGTATCGAGTCCGCCATGCACGACGAGCGCGGGCATCCCCGGATAAGCGCGTACGTCGACGCAGGCGTCGACGACGCCTATTGGATCGTCGTGCAGGCCGCGGCGCATCAGGCTCATCGCGGCCATCGTCGACAACGGCGGCGCGATGGCCGGACCGGAGTGCAGGCCGACGGCCGCGAACAGGTCGGGAGATTCGATCGCCAGCCGTGCCGCGAGCCCTGCGCCGGCCGACATGCCGGCCAGGTAGATTCGGTCGCGGTCGAACCCGCGCGCCTGCACGATCGCATCGATCAGCGACGCGATCGCCGGGGCCTCCGACTGCGACGCATCGCCATGCCAGTTCCAGCAGCGATGCGAATGGGCGGTCTTCGCCTGTTCGGGAAACAGCACGGCAAACCCGGCGCGCTCGGCGATGCGGCAGATGCGCGTGCCCGCGGCGAACGACTCGGCCGTCTGCTTGCAGCCGTGCAGCATCACGACGACGGGCATGCCGTCGCTCGGCGCCGAGGCGGCTGGCAGGTACAGCGCGTACGCGAGATGGTTGACGAGGCGGCCGGCGGCCGGGCGCGCGGAGTGAAACGAGCGCAGCCACGTGCCGGGTGCCTGGTGCGGCGATGTCCGCGCGGCGGTCGTCGAACCCGGGCGACGCGGGGGCCGTATGTTGGCGGCGCGCTTGGCCGCTGTGGCCGGTTTGGTCGTCTTCCTTTTGGGTCGCGTACTCGTCGCGGCGGAAAACAGATCGAACGGGCGTAGCCAGAGGCTGGATTTTTTCCTGGGCATGGACGGATCTCGTGCCGGCGGGGGGCGTGCGACAGCATGCGGCGAAGCCGGCCGCTGGATGGCGGGCGAATGCGGGGGCAGCGCACAATGCGTGCCGCGGGAAGCATCCGCGTCGAGGTGCTCCGGCACGGCCGACACAGGGAAGCGACCGATCGACGGAACCCCGCACCCTGCGCCCCGATTCAGGCCGGCCACGCATCATGCTAGCAGGCGTCGCTCGCCTCGGGTGCGATGGTTCCGTGACCAATCGGTGAATGCTTTGACCCCACTGCCTGCGGTTATCGATACGTCCACAGCCGGTGCATCACGAACATCGTCGGCGGGATCAACAGCGCGATCGCGACGATCGCCGCGCCGCGCGGCATGTCGAGCAGTTCGGCCGCACGCGCGAGCAGCATCGTTTCGGCGAAGCCGGCCAGCGCGACGGTCAGATAGCGCAGCAAGCTGCGCGAATGCACGGTCGACGAGAAGCTCCACAGCGTATTCGCGAGATACGAGAACACCGTCGCGCAGACGAACGCGACGGCGTTGGCGATCACCTGAGTCGCATCGAACAGCGCGTACATCGCGGATGCGACCAGCATGTGCAGCGCGGTCGAACCGAGTCCGGACAGGCCGAAGCGCGCCAGCCGCACGCGCTCGGCATAAAGCAGGTCGAACATCGCTGCCTCCGCTGCTCAGCGCTCGCCCACCCGCACGCGTGCCGGCTGCGCACGGCGGCGTGCGTTCGGGCGCCGCGTATCGCGCGCGACCGGCAGTTCGATCACCTTGGCGTGCGTCTGGTAGCGGCGGCGAATCAGATAGACCGGGCGTTGTTTCGACTCGTCGTAGATGCGTCCGATGTACTCGCCGACCACGCCGATGCCGACGAGCTCGATCCCGCCGATGAACAGCGTCACCGACAGCAGCGACGCATAGCCGAGCACCGGGTTGCCGAACAGCAGCGTGCGGCCCACGATGAACGCGCCGTACAGGAATGCGAGTGCGGCGATGCTGAGGCCGATGTAGGTCCAGCTGCGCAGCGGCACGGTGCTGAAGCTCGTGATTCCCTCGAGCGCGAAGTTCCACAGCTTCCAGCCGGAGAATTTCGAGTGCCCGGCGCTGCGCGCTTCACGCTGATA
Source organism: Burkholderia sp. RF4-BP95 (assembly GCF_001521985.1). Classification (NCBI taxonomy): domain Bacteria; kingdom Pseudomonadati; phylum Pseudomonadota; class Betaproteobacteria; order Burkholderiales; family Burkholderiaceae; genus Burkholderia; species Burkholderia sp. RF4-BP95. Next base: position 91,712 of record NZ_LOSX01000026.1, read on the forward strand.
CTCGATGATCACGGTCTGGTAGCCGACCCACGCGAACAGCCCCTTCATGAAGCGATGACGCTCGGGCAGGCTGCGCAGCGCGTTCACGACCTTGCGGTCCATCAGCCGGAAGTCGCCGACGTTCTCCGGCAGCTTCACGTCCGACAGCATGTTGTGCACGCGGTAGTAGATCGCGGCGGCGGTGCGCTTCGCGAACGAATCGCACGCGCGGCTGCTGCGCTTCGCGGCGACGACTTCCGCGCCGTCGCGCCAGTGTTCGAGCATCACCGGAATCAGGCTCGGCGGGTCCTGCAGGTCGGCGTCGAGCGGAATCACCGCGTCGCCGGCCGCTTCGTCGAGGCCGGCCGTCAGCGCCGCTTCCTTGCCGAAGTTGCGGGTGAGATCGATGACGCGCACGCGGCGGTCCGTCATGCTGACCCGGATCAGGCGTTCGAGGGTGTCGTCGCGGCTGCCGTCGTTCACGCAGACGATTTCGAAGCGGATCGAATCGAGTTCGGCCATCAGCGGAATCACGGCGTCGAAGAAGCGTTCGACGGCCTCGCCTTCGTTGTAGAACGGTACGACCAGCGAGACGAGCGGTGTGTAGAGTGGTTCGCGCATGATGGGTTCCCCTGAAATGACGTGCGTGTCAGCGGCCGGCACCGAAGGTCGGGCGGCCGGTGCGGCGCAGTCCGTGCGCCGGGCGGTGGTGTGAGCGGACCGGATGCGGGAAGCCAGTCTCGGTCGAGTTGTCGCGTGCGTCGGGCATCGACGGCACGTCGTGCCTTTCTTGTGCAATCCGGCTGACGAGCAGCACCAGCGATGCCAGCGTGACGAGCGGCATGAACTGGAACGGCAGATGCGTGACGATCGCGAGGCCGGCGAGCGGCGTCGCCCACATCAGCATCAGCCATTCGCGATCGAAGCGGCGCCAGCCGTGCGTCCACGCATAGCGCGCATACCACGCGATCACGAGCCCGTACCAGGTCAGGTCGTAGTCGTACAGGTACGGGCTGACGATCAGGCATGCGCAGGCGAGCGTGGCGGCGCGCAGCGCGTACGAACACGCGCCGCGCCACGCGTACACGACGGCGATCGCGGCGGCCGCGGCCGAGAGCAGCTGCAGGCCGCGCGCGATATAGGCGGGCCAGCCGGCGAGGGTGGCGAGCGCGAACACGGTCGGCATGCGCGCGAGTTTGACGTGGCCCGCGTTGACCGTCTGATACGCGTCGTTGATGCCGTGCGCGAACGCGATCCACGACCCGATCCCGAACGCGAGCGTCGTCAGCACGACGCCGGCGGCGATCGTCGCGGCCCATGCGGCCAGTGCACGCCATTGTCCGGCGCAAAGCAGCGCGAGCGGAAACAGGACCGCCATCTGCGGCTTCATCGTCAGCAAACCGAAGCAGATGCCGGCGATGACGGGGCGGCGATTCAGCGTCAGCAGTCCGAGGCCGGCGAGCGTCGCAGTCAGCAGGCTCGTCTGCCCGACGATCACCGTGAGGAACGCGCCGGGGAACGCGAGCGCGCAGAGCAGCGCGGCATCGCGCTGCACGGTGGCGCGGATCGTCACCGCGAACAGCATGCAGGTCCCGCCGAGCCACAGCACCAGCGCGAGCAGGTACGGCATCCAGCCGAGCGGCAGCACCAACAGCAGCATGGTCGGCGGATAGAGCCACGGCAGCGAGCCGTCCGCGGCGTTCAGCGTCGGGATCGCGAGTTTCTCGATCGCGAAGAGCGAGGAGAACTGCCATGCGTCCACCGCATGCCCGAGCGCGGCGAGCCGCGCGGCGCTCCAGATAGGCGCGAAATCCTGCGCGAGCGGTTCGGGCACGGACGTATGCGACCCATGCACGCGTGCGAGATAGATGCAGATGAACAGCAACTCGGTGAACAGTACTGCCGCCGCATAGAGGCGCACCCGATTGCGATTGAGCCAATGCGGATAACGACGCGGGCCGGCGATCGGCAGTTCCGGATGGGCGTCGAGGGCCGAATCGGCGTGCAGAAGGGAGAGTGGCGTTTTCATTGCGCATTCCGCGACGCGAGGGTCGAGCGACGCACGACGACGAACAGGACGGCGAGCAGCACGATCGGGCCGATCTGCGGCAGCCGCGTGATCCGGTTGAACACCTCGAATACCGGCAACAGCCACGCGAGCACGATCACGATCTGATCTCCCGGCAGCCAGCCTTCATCGAGCCCGTGGGCGATCAGGCAGAAGACCGCGATGCCGAGCCAGGCCAGTTCGTAATGCCACAGATAGGGCGTCGACAACAGCGTGGCGACCACCAGCGCCGCGCCGCGCAGCCTCATGTCGTCCGTGCGACGCCAGACCTGAACGGCGGCGGTGATGGCGAGCAATCCCACGGCGGCTTGCGCGGCGAGCGAGGCCGGAATCGATGCACCCGCGAGGCGGAGCGCCGCGAACGTCGTCGGCGAAACGAACCAGTAGGCGGGAAGGGTGAAGTGCATGCCGCGCACGATCGACATCGCATGGGCCAGGCCGCTCAGGGAGCCCGTGCCGGTCAGTGCAATGCCGGCCACGGTGAACAGCACGGTCGTGATCGCCGCCGACATGAAGGTTCGCCACGAGCGCGTCGCGATCAGCACGAACGGAAACACCATCGCCATCTGCGGCTTGATGGCGAGCAACCCGATCAGCATGCCGGCGACGATCGGGCGTCGGCCGAGGAAATGCAGCGCGAGCGCGGCGATGCCGGCGGTCAGGATGCTGTTCTGCCCGTACAGGATGGACGCGAACACGCCCGAATAGGCGAGCACCACGAGCGCCGCGGCGCGCGGAACGGGCAGGTGCGCACGCAGGCCCGACAGTCTCAGGACGGCATACGCGTAGCATAAAAGACTGCCCGCAAAAAAGAGGAAATACGCGGGCAGGAAAGGCACGAGGGCAACCGGCGCGATGAACAGCAGCATCGTCGGCGGATAGAGCCAGGGCAGCGATTGGTGACCGATATAGGCACCGAACCGCGCGACCTCGGCATGAGAGAAGAAGACCGGATCGTAGATCGCTGCGGCGTGGCCTTGCAGCACGAGTTGCGACGCGGTCCAGAAGACGGAGAAGTCGACACCCGGTCGGGCCGTCGACTGGGACGTGAAGGCGTCCGTTACGACGCCCCAGACGATCAGAAAGGTCACGCACAGCAGCAGCATGACGCAGCTGTACGGAACGATCCGGTCAGCCGTCAACCATTGAGCACAGCGTTTGGCGCGATAGCGCACTCCACGATTGGCTGTGTACATGATGCCCCGTTTGCAGTGAAGGCTGCCCGAGCTTCGGCAGCCATTTTGTGTTGTCGTGTATCCGGATCGAATCGCGCTCGATGGCGCTGTCCGGTGAATGCATTGTTGGAGAAAAAATCGCGTGACGCAAACCGCGGGCTGAATCGTGGAATCGCGATTCGACGGCGACATGGCTGAAAAGCGGGTTTTCACGTCTGAGAAAACCGCACCGGCGCAAACGATGTTTCTCGCTTGAAACATTCCGTGTTTTTCGCCGCTCCGGCGGTATGCGGAATGCGCGTCGGGCGACGGGTGATCCGGATTCGGGAAAATCCCGAGAAAATTTTTTGGCGCCCTTGCACAGCACGGCGGCGCGCTGCCGGCACGCGGCGCCGGCCCGCATGCGTATATCAAATCTGAAACATTTTGTGCGGTGCGCCGAAACCCGGTCGACGGGTGAATCGCCGGAACCCTTGATGCGCCTCGTTTTCCCTCCGGCTGGCCTGCTCTTTGCGTCAAGGTCCGCACGACAGTCGACGACGTGATGAACGACCGGTTGAAGCAACAGGCTGACAAGACCGGATTCAATCACCTGCGGAAAGCAACGGATCGAGGGCGCGTCGGGGAATACGCCGCCCAGGCCTTGAAAACCGCCGGAAACGTCGACTGGGCGAATAGGCGACGGCATTGTCCGCGCAAAAAGAATCACATGACAGCATTGGGGAATAAAAATGAAAGACCAGAGCACGCCGCGGCTCGCATGCCGCGCAGAAGACCCGCAGTCGCATCGACGCATCAGCGTCATTCGCTCAATCCGTATTCATGCACGGAACGGTCGTTTCGCCGTTCTGCTCGATCGCGTCATTCGCCAGATCGCAGCGCGCATGGATATCGCACGCATCAGCTCACCGACCATCGTTCGCCAGGCCAGGCTCGTACCCTGCCGTGTGCGTCGCTGAGCGCAGCATCCGAATCCTTGTGTTGTTCCGGTAGTACCCCCGCTCCCCGCGTCGATCCCCGACAACGGGATTTTCATAGTAGTGCGAAAGGAGAGTAGCCATGTCCACGTTCATCCAGAAGATCCGCGGTTTCGTTCAAGACGAACAAGGCGTGACGGCCATCGAATACGGCCTGATTGCCGCACTGATCGCAGTTGGCCTCGTTGCAGCACTGACGCTGGTCGGCAACGACCTCAAGACCGTCTTCAACACGATTGCAGACGATCTCAACGCGGCGATCTGAATGGCGGGGCGGCGAACGGCGGGTCCGGCCCGTTCGTCGCCATCCCGTCGATGGTGCAGGGCCGGACACTCAACCAACAGATGTCGAATGGATCGAACGGCGGACGACTCGGCCGGTGCACTGCGCGAGTCTCCCCGCTCTCTTGACCAACCGAATCGGAGGCTGTCATGCGGACCAGCGGACGTGCGGTAGCGGTGTCGCGATGGATCGGCGACGAGCAGGGGGTGACGTCGATCGAGTACGCGCTGATCGCGGCAGTGTTCGCCACCATCGTGCTGGGAAGCGTGGTCACACTGAAAGGTTCGGTTGAAGACGCGTACAACATGATCGCGTCGATCGTGACCGCGGCGGTCAATACCGCACTGGGTCAGTGATTCCGACTATTACAGCCAATCGAGGTTCGCCATGTTGCCTGCCGCGCTGCCTTATCCGGTCCCGTTGTGCGTGACGGTGCTCGTCGTCGTCGCGGCCAGCACGGACATCACGAGCCGACGCATCCCGAACCGGCTCGTCGCGATCGGGCTGGCCGGTGCGCTGATCGCCCAGTGCGCGCTGCACGGGGTCCAGGCCGGCGCACTCGCGTGGCTTGGCGGCGCGGCGACCGGCTTCGGCATGCTGATGCCGTTCTATCTGCTGCGCGGGATGGCCGCAGGCGACGTGAAGCTGATGCTGGCGATCGGCGCATGGGTCGGCGCACAGATGACGTTCTACATCGTGCTGGCCACCTTTCTGGCCGGCGGGATCGGCGCGATCGGCCTTGTGCTGGTGCGCGGGCGGATGCGCCAGATGTGGGCGAACGTCCGGGCGCTGATCGCGCATCGCTCGATCCGCGCGTATGCAGGGGAAACCGACGGCCCCGTGGAAGTCGCGTCGGTCGGCGCGTTGCCGTATGGCGTCGCGATTGCCGCCGGCACGCTGGGCATGCTGTTCGTTTCGCGCGTCTAGCGCGACGAACCCGCAACGAGGATGAAACGCACATGAACACGATCCCCACCGAACCGAAGCGCGACGCGCAGGTTACGCACCTGCCGCATCCGTCGCCGTTGCGGGAGGCTTATGCGAAGCCGGGCACGCAGTTGCCTGCCGCGCCGCGCTCGCTCGAGGAAACCGGACTGAGCCAGTCGTTCGTCGCGGGGCTCGTGCTGAAGTCGACGCTGGTGCTCGGCCGGCCGTCCTACGGCGACCTGATCGAGCGCCACTGCCTGCCGCTCGCGGTGCTCGACGACATCTTCGCGTTCCTGGTACGCGAGCATCTGGTCGAACTCACCCATCGCGGCAAGACGGACCTCGACGTGACGTTCCGCCTGACCGACGCGGGCCGCGTGGCCGCGCTCGAAGAGTGCGCGCGCAGCACGTACAGCGGGCCCGCGCCGGTGACGCTCGACGCGTATCTCGACAGCGTGTCCACCCATTCGGTACGCAAGCTGCGCGTGGCCCAGAACGACGTATGGGCCGTATTCGAAGGCGTCGTGATGGACACGTCGGTACTCGACTCGGCCGCCGCCGCGCTGAACTCCGGCCGTCCGCTGCTGATCTACGGCCCCGCCGGCAGCGGCAAGACCTTCCTCGCCGAGCGGCTCGGCGCGTTGATGGGCGGCCATGTACCGGTGCCGTATGCGATCTACGCCGCCGGGGAAGTGATCCAGATCTACGATCCGCTCGTGCATGTCGACGCGCCGTCGCAAACGGAGGGCCAGTCGATCGATCGCCGCTGGCGCCTGTGCGAGCGGCCGGTCGTGATGTCCGGCGGCGAGCTGACGCTCGACGAGCTCGACCTGCGCCGCGATGAGGCGGCGGGCTTCTACCAGGCGCCGCCGCACATGAAGGCGAACATGGGCATGTACATCGTCGACGATCTCGGCCGCCAGCGCGTCGAGCCGCGCGACCTGCTCAACCGCTGGCTGCGTCCGCTCGATCGCGGCGTCGACTTCCTGACGCTCGAGTCCGGCAATCGATTCGTGCTGCCGTTCGACGTCTGGCCGGTGTTCTCGAGCAACCTGGCGCCGGAGCAGTTCGCCGACGACGCATTCCTGCGCCGGCTCGGTTCCAAGCTTCACGTCGGCCCGCTGTCGATCGACCACTACCGCGCGGTGTTCGACGCCGCATGCGAGTCGCTCGGACTGGTGTCGACGCAGGACGCCTTCGACTATCTGCTGCACCGGCTGCACCTGCCGACCGGCAAGGCATATCTCGCATGCTTCCCGATGGATCTGCTGCGCCTCGTCGCCGCCGGCGCGCGGTATCGCGGCGATCCGCCCGAAGTGACGCACGACGCGCTGCACGACGCATGGGCCAGTTATTTCGGCACGGCGCCCGAGCGCGACGGCGGATATCTGCCGCCTGCCGAGCACGGCGGTCACACAGTCATAACCGGTTGAGCCGTTTCTTTCACGATTCGTTGAGGAGCATTGCCATGAAAAACAGTCGAGCGCTCATGATGCTGATCGTCGCGATGGTCGCGGGGCTTGCCGCGGTCGTGTTCGCGTCCCGCTGGTTGATGAATACATCCAGCAGCTCGGTCACGTCGGTCGCGGTGGCGACCACCGACCTGAACCTGGGCGAGCCGCTCGGGCCGAACCAGATCCGCATGGTGAGCTGGCCGTCGGGCAGCGTGCCGACCGGCGCGTTCACCGACACGAAGGAACTCGAAGGGCGCGTCGTGCGCACGAGCCTCGCGCGCGGCGAGCCGGTGATCGAGTCGAAGCTCGCGCCGGTCGGCACGAAAGGCGGGCTGTCCGCCGTGATCGCCGACGGCAGCCGTGCGATCACCGTGCGCGTGAACGACGTGGTCGGCGTTGCGGGCTTCGCGCTGCCGGGCAACTACGTCGACGTGATCGTCAACACGCAGGAACAGCAGGGCAAGACCGACGGGCAGAGCATCTCCAAGATCGTGCTCGAGCACATCCTGGTGCTGGCCGTCGCGCAGCAGGTCAGCCGCGACGACACCGCACCGAAGGTGGTCAACGCGGTGACGCTCGAAGTCACGCCCGACCAGGCCGAACGCCTCGACCTCGCGCGCAGCGTCGGCACGCTGTCGCTCGTGCTGCGCAACCAGGTCGACCAGAAGACGCTGACGACCGACGGCGCGACCAAGCTGACGCTGCTTGGCAAGGCCCCGGTGCCGGATGCACCGCCCGCACCGGTACACGAACGCGTGCGGACCGTGCGCGTGCACGTCGCGTCGCACGCGGCACCGGAGGCGCGCCACGATTGTGTCGGCGTGCTGACCGGAGTACGGGGCAGCGTCGAATGCTTCTGAAGCCGTAGAACACACATCCAGACAAACACATCAACCAGATCGGCCGCCGTCAGGGCACGGCGGCCTTGGAAGTCGACAACCGGCGGCTCGCCGGTCACTCGGGGGATCAGACGAAATGAAGATCAATCCGCAACATTCAGGTACCGGCCCGGTGCGCACACGCATCGCACGGGGCATGATGATGGCCGCGATCCTGTGTACGGGGTGGCTGACGGTATACAGCGCGCTGGCCCAGGAAGGCGCGGAATCGGCCGCGCTGATGAAAGGCGGCGCGAGCGCGCCGGCTGCCGTCGCCAAGGGGCCGATGCAGATGACGATCAGCATGGCGCCGGCGGTTGCCGCCGCGCCTGCCGCGTCGGCAGGCCCGCTGCGCGGACCGAATTGCGTGGGCGCGGTGCGCGAGTCGACCAGCGTCAGCGTGCCGCTCGGCAAGTCGCTGCTGGTGCCGATGCCGGAGCCGGTCCGCAACCGGACCATCGGCAACCCGGCCGTCGCGCAGGCGACGATGGTGTCGCCGCAGACGCTGTACATCCTCGGGCTGACGGTCGGCACGACCAACATGATCGTGCAGGGCCGCAGCGGCGCATGCCGCGTGATCGACGTGGCGGTCGGCGCGGACGCCGGCGGCCTGCAGGCGTCGCTGACGCAGCTGATGCCGAACGAGCGCGACATCCACGTCTCGACCGCCGCCGGCACGATCGTGCTGGCGGGCAACGTGTCGAACTCGCAGGCCGCGCAGCAGGCGGTGCAGATCGCCCGCGCATACAGCGAAAGCGCCGGCGACGGCAGCGGCAAGGGCGCCGGCGTGCTGAACATGCTGGCCGTCACGTCGCCGCAGCAGGTGATGCTCGAGGTGAAGGTCGCCGAAGTGTCGAAGACGCTGATCAACCAGATGGGCAGCGCATTCAACATCCAGGGCGGCTTCGGCTCCTGGAGCGGCGCGCTCGTCAGCAACCTGCTCGCGGGTGTCGCAAGCGCCGCGGTCTTCAACAAGGCGAACAACAAGCCGTTCAGCATCGCGGCCGATGCGCAGAACACCGACAACCTCGTCAAGATCCTCGCGGAGCCGAACCTCGTGACGATCAGCGGCCAGGAGGCGACGTTCCTCGCCGGCGGCAAGATCTTCATCCCGGTGCCGCAGAGCAGCGGGACGGGCACGTCGACGATCACGCTGCAGGAAGAGGAGTTCGGCGTCGCGCTGAAGTTCACGCCGACGGTGCTGGGCAACGGTCGGATCAGCCTGAAGGTCGCGCCGGAAGTGTCGGAACTGTCGCAGACGGGCGTCACGCTGAGCGCGACCAACATCGGCGGCACCTCGATCCTGCCGCTGATCACGACCCGGCGCGCGTCGACGACGGTCCAGATGGGCGACGGCGAATCGTTCGCGATCGGCGGGCTGATCAAGGACAACGCGAGCGGCGCGCTGAAGGCGATTCCCGGCGTCGGCGAGGTGCCGGTGCTCGGCGCGCTGTTCCGCAGCACGTCGTTCCAGCAGGACCGCACCGAGCTGATCTTCGTGATCACGCCGCACCTGGTGAGGCCGTTGCAGACCGCCGACCTGCCGCTGCCGACCGACAGCTTCTCGAAGCCCAACGAAGCAGACGTGTATGCGACCGGCAACATGGAAGGCCGCAAGGGTGTCCGCAAGGCGGGCGCGCAACCGGCGAGCGGCGCGATGAATGCACCGCAGACGCCGGCACCGGCTCCCGCGCCGCAATCGGCTGCACCGGCCGCCGCGCTGCCCGCACCGCGTGCGCCGCAACCTGCCGAAGCACCGGCACCGGCACCGGTGCCGGCGCAGCCCGAGAAGCCGGCGGCCGCAGCGGCCGCCACGGCGGGGGCGGTGAACGTCGAACCGGTGCCTGCCGTGCCGTTGCGGCCGCAACCACAGGCCGACGCGGCCAGCGCGGCACGGATCGCGCGCATCGAAGCCGCTGCCGCGCGTCTCGCGGCGGCCGGCTCCGACACGCCGGCAAAACCGGCGCCGCGTTCGAAGCAGAGTCTGCCGGCCGCCGCCCACGCGCAGATCGCGCGGGCGAATGCGGAACCCGCGTCCAACGATCGTTGAAGCCATCCAAGGGGAAGCTCATGAAATCCGCCTACCTCGTATTCGTGCGCCGTGCGGCGCTCGCCGTCCCGCTCGCGTTCGCGCTTGCCGGCTGCATGTCATCCACGCCGGTGTGGGACAGCCGCTTCGGCGACTCGGTCCGCGCCGTCACGCAAGCCCAGATCATCGATCCGCATGCCGCCGAACACGCGGCCTCGCGGCAGGGGGTCGACGGCAGCGCCGCCGCGTCCGCGCTCGACAACTACGACAAGTCGTTCAAGCAGCCCGAACCGAAAGCCAATGCATTCGTGATCGGGATCGGCAAGTCGTCGGGGCAATAACACAGGCACGCTCAGGGAGAACGCCATGTCCAGCGCAGCTCGTCATCCGAAACTCACGCGTCGCGGTATGCGTCGCCAGCAAGGCGCCGTCGCGATCATCGTCGGCCTCGCACTGGCGGTGATGATCGGGTTCGTCGGTCTCGCGCTGGACCTTGGCAAGCTGTACGTCACGCGCAGCGAACTGCAGAACAGCGCCGACTCATGCGCGCTGTCCGCTGCGCGCGACCTCACGTCGGCCATCAGCCTGCAGGTCGCGGAGGCGGACGGCATCGCCGCCGGCCACTCGAATTTCGCGTTCTTTCAGCAGAACGCGGTGCAGATGCAAACGGATTCGAACGTCACGTTCAGCGATTCGCTGACCAATTCGTTCCTGACGAAGACGGCGGTCGCCACGCCGGCGAACATCAAGTATGTGAAGTGCACCGCGCAGTTGACCAACATCGCGCACTGGTTCATCGAAGTGCTCAACACGATTCCCGGCGTGCAGGTCGCGAACGCGGCGCAGGTATCGGCGAGCGCGATCGCGACGGTCGGCGCCGGACAGACCACCTGTGCGATCCCGGTGTTCGTGTGCCGGGCGTCGTCCACCGCGCCGTACAAGGTGGGCGACTGGATCGCGTCGCCGTCCGGCTCGTCGTCGACGTACGGGCCCGGCAATTTCGGCTGGGCCGCGCTCGACGGTTCGACGAACGAAACGACCATCGCGAGCGAATTGTCCGGCAATACCTGCAACATCACGTCGCCGCCCAAGCTCGGTTCGACGGGCCTGAAGTCCGCGTCGCTGCGCGCCTGGAATACCCGTTTCGGCATCTACACGAACGGCGCCAACGGCTCGAGCGGCCAGCCGGACTTCACCGGCTACGCATACGTCGGCCCCAACTACGGGCCGCCGGGAACCGCGGGCATCGTCGGCGACGCGTACACGCAGTTCGTGCTCGATCGCGCAAGCTTCAAGTCCTACCAGGGCGACGGCGCGCCGCCGGCCGGCAGCGGCATTGCGACCAATGGGACCGCCACGGCAAGCAACTATCAGACGTTCGGCGGCGACCGCCGCGTCGCACTTGCCCCCGAGGGCGACTGCTCGACGCTGAGTGGGGCAAGCAACCAGTTGACCGTCACGCAGTGGGACTGCGTGCTGATGCTCGATCCGCTGCCGTTCAGCCCGGGCGCCGGCGGGGTCGTCGCGCATCTCGAATACCTCGGCTCGGCGTCATCCGGCAACACGCCTTGCGCGACGCACGGTTTGCCGGGCAGCGGCAGCTCGGTCGGCCTCAAGGTGCCGATGCTCGTTCAATAGAGGAGACGCGATCATGAAAAGGTTCCCGATTCGCCGGTCGCGCATGCGCGGTGTCGCCGCGGTCGAGTTCGCGCTCGTGCTGATGCCGATGATCGTGCTCGCGACCGGTGTGGCCGAGTTCGGCCGCGCGATCTATCAGTACGAGACCCTCACCAAGGCGACGCGCGACGCGGCGCGCTACCTGTCGGTCTATCTGCCGGCCGACAGCGCCTATCCGCTCGCGGCGGCGCAGTGCCTGGTCGTCTACGGCAACACGACCTGCGGGTCTGCCGGCACCGAGCTGGTGCCGGGGCTCACGACATCGATGGTGATCGTGTGCGACGCCGCGCATTCGACCGATTGCGCCGACGCGTCCGACCCGCCGCAGTTCGCGAACCTGCCGACCTACGACTCGACCAACAACGCGGCAAGCGGCACGGCGACCGGCAGCATCAACGTCGTCGAGGTGAAGGTGAAGGGCTATCAGTACCAGCCGATTCCGGCCTACCCGGGGCTGTCGTCGATCACCTTCGGCAACATCGTCACCGTGATGAGGCAAGTGTCATGAACGCGCGCCCCTTCCCGCTGTCGCGCCGTCGCGGCCAACGCGGCGCGACGATCGTCGAGTTCGCGCTGATCGCATCGATCCTGATCATGCTGCTGATCGGCATCTTCGAATTCGGGCGCGTGCTGTTTTACTGGAACACCGCGACCGAGGCCATCCGGCTCGGCGCACGCACGGCGATCGTCTGCGACGTGAACGCCGCCGGCGTCGTGAAGCGCGTGAAGTCGCTGATGCCGATGCTGTCGAACGCGAACGTGTCGGTTAGCTACACGCCGTCGGGTTGCGACGTGAGCTCCTGCTCGTTCGTGACCGTCAGCATCACCAACGTCACGGTCAGGACGATGATTCCGATCGCGAACGTCGCGATCACGATGCCGCCGTTCACCACGACGATGTCGCGGGAAAGCCTGAACTCCTCGACGGGCGGTAGCGCCTGTCAATAATCGAAACCGACGAGGCACAGTCATGATCAATATCCTCGTAGCTGCCGACGATACCGCCCGGCTCACGCAGACCGCGCGCCTGGTCACCGACAGCGGACACTATCGCGTGACACGCGCGCATGGACGGCCGTCCCAGATCGAGCATCGAACGGACGGGCTCGATTCATTCGATATCCTGCTGATCGACGGCGCGACGACCGACGCGTCCGAGCTGTCGGCGCTCGAACGGATCTGCCGGCTGCACCCGGGCCTGACCTGCATTCTGGTGACGGCCGATGCGGCGCCGAACGTGCTGCTGGACGCGATGCGCGCCGGCGCGCGCGACGTGCTGCAGTGGCCGCTCGATCCCGCGGCGCTCGCCCGCGCGCTCGAGCGTGCCGCCGCGCAAAGCACGCGGCGCGACGGCGACGATACGCGCTTCGTGTCGTTCATGTCGTGCAAGGGCGGCTCGGGCACGAGCTTCGCCGCGAGCAACGTCGCGTACGAAATCGCCGAAACCCACAAGCGCCGCGTGCTGCTGGTCGATCTGAACCAACAGTTCGCGGATGCCGCGTTCCTCGTCAGCGACGAGACGCCGCCGTCGACGCTGCCGCAGCTGTGCGCGCAGATCGAGCGACTCGACGGCGCGTTTCTCGACGCGAGCGTCGCGCACGTGACGCAGAACTTCCACGTGCTCGCGGGTGCGGGCGACCCGGTCAAGGCCGCGGAGATGCGCGAGGATGCGCTCGAATGGATCCTCGGCGTCGCGGCGCCGCGCTACGACTTCGTGATCTTCGACATCGGCGTGAGCATCAATCCGCTGTCGATGATCGCACTGGATCGCTGCGACCAGATCCAGCTCGTGCTGCAGCCGGCGATGCCGCACGTGCGCGCGGGCCGCCGGCTGCTGGAGATTCTCGTGTCGCTCGGCTACCCGACCGACCAGATGCGGCTGGTGGTGAACCGGATGACGCGCGCGAGCGAACGGTCCCGCACCGCGCTCGAGGAAGTGCTCGGCCTGCATGCGAGCAGCACGATACCCGACGACGCCGACACCGTGCGCGAGGCGCTCGACCAGGGGCATCCGGTCTCGCGCGTCGCACGCAGCGCCGCGGTGACGCGTGCGTTGCAGGCCTGTGCGAAGCAGATCGTCGAAGGGGACGTGCGCACCCGGCACGACACGTCCAGCAGCGAACCGTTGATGTCACGGCTGTTCGGCCGCAAGGCCACGCCGAAGCTCAAGTCCATGTGAATCTTTCGGGGAAACCATCATGTCATTGCGCGAACAGATGTCCTTGTACCGGACGCAGCCGCAGGCGGCGGGCACCGAACCGGCAGGTGCGACGCATTCGTCGGTACGCGACGCGTACCAGAAGCTGCGCCGTGAAATTCATCTGGCGGTTCTTGAGCGGGTCGAGCTGGAGCGCCTGTCGCGCCTGCCGCAGGAACAGGTGCGGCAGGAAATCGCGGCGCTGATCTCGCGCATCCTCGACGAGGAGCGCCTGCTCGCGAACGACATCGAGCGGCGTCAGCTCGTGATCGACGTGTATGACGAAATGTTCGGCTTCGGACCGCTGGAGGCGCTGCTGCGCGACCCCGGCATCTCCGACATCCTCGTGAACACGTACCGCCAGGTGTACGTCGAGCGCGCCGGCCAGCTCGAGCTGACCGACGTGACGTTCTACGACGACGCGCACCTGATGAAGGTGATCGAGAAGATCGTGTCGCGGGTCGGGCGCCGAATCGACGAATCGACCCCGATGGTCGATGCGCGTTTGCCGGACGGCTCGCGCGTGAACGCGATCATTCCGCCGTCGGCGATCGACGGGCCGCTGATGTCGATCCGGCGTTTCGCGGTCAACCCGCTGAAGATGGACGACCTCGTGAGTTACCAGAGCCTCACGCCGCCGATGGCGGAACTGCTCGATGCGCTGGCCAGGGCGAAAGTGAACGTGCTCGTGTCGGGCGGGACCGGCAGCGGCAAGACGACGCTGCTCAACATCCTGTCGGGCTTCATCCCGCGATCGGAGCGGATCGTGACGATCGAGGATGCGGCGGAGCTGCAGCTTCAGCAGCCCCACGTGCTGCGGCTCGAAACGAGGCCACCGAACATCGAGGGCAAGGGCGAGATCACGCAGCGCACGCTCGTGCGCAACGCGCTGCGGATGCGGCCGGACCGGATCATTCTCGGCGAAGTGCGCGGCGCGGAAGCGCTCGACATGCTCAATGCGATGAACACCGGCCACGAAGGCTCGCTCGCGACGATTCACGCCAACACGCCGCGCGACGCGCTCACGCGGCTCGAGAACATGATCAGCGTCGGCGGCCTGACGCTGCCGCCGAAGACGATGCGCCAGCAGATCGCGTCGGCGATCTCGGTGGTGGTCCAGGCGACGCGGCTCACCGACGGCAAGCGCAAGATCGTCAGCATCCAGGAGCTGACCGGGATGGAAGGCGACATCATCAACATGCAGGAGATCTTCACGTTCAAGCGCACCGGCATGGATCGCGACGGAACGGTGCGCGGACACTTCTGCGCGACCGGCGTGCGGCCGAAGTTCGCCGAGCGGCTGCAGGCGTTCGGCATCAACCTGCCGGATTCACTCTACGACCCGGCGCAGCGTTACGAGACGAAGTGACGGCGCGCGTTCGTCTGATTCCGGGGAGGTCTCATGGACTCGATATTCTACGGTTTTGTGATTCTCACCTTCGTCGCGGTCGTGCTCGCGATCGAAGGCGTCTATCAATGGTGGAACTCACGCCACGGTGCCGCGGCACGCCGGATCGAGTCGCGCCTGCGCGCGATGTCGGCCGGCGGCAGCGTGCAGCAGGAGCGGCTGTCGATTCTCAAGAAGCGGATGCTCGACGAGTCGAAACCGTTCGACCGGCTGCTGCTGCGCGTGCCGCGTGTGCAGTCGGTGGACCTGCTGCTGCAGCAATCGGGGCTCGACTGGACGGTGGCGAAGCTCGTCGTGTACAGCACGGTATTGCCGGTGACGGCGATGCTCGTCCTGTTGTTCACCCCGTTGCCGCTGATCGCCGTGGTGCCGATTGCGTTGCTGACCGCGTGCTTTCCGGCCTTGTACGTGATGCGGCATCGCAACCGGCGGATGCTCAAGCTCGAGCGCCAGCTGCCGGATATCTGCGACATGATCGCGCGCGCGCTGCGCTCCGGGCACTCCTTTACGAGCGCGCTCGGCATGGTCGGCGAGGAGTTTCCCGATCCGATGGGCGGTGAATTCCGGATCACGTTCGACGAGATCAATTACGGCGTATCGCTGCACGATGCGCTGGTGAACCTCGCGACGCGCGTGCCGGCCCACGATCTGCGCTACTTCGTGATCGCGGTGCTGATCCAGCGCGAGACCGGCGGCAACCTGGCCGAGCTGCTCGACAGCATCGCATCGCTGGTTCGCGAGCGCTTCAAGCTGTTCGACAAGGTCCGCGTGCTGTCGGCGGAAGGGCGGCTGTCGGCCTGGATCCTCGGGCTGCTGCCGTTCGGCACGGCGGGCATGATGGCGGTGTTGAACCGGGAGTTTCTGTCGGTGCTCTGGCAGGATCCGGCCGGCATCAAGATGGTTGGCGTGATGCTGGGGTCGATGGCATTCGGCATGCTGTGGATTCGCCGCATCATCCGGATTCGCGTCTGACGCGTGTCTCAGGCTTCACGAACCGATTCGAGGCTGTCATGCAAAACCTGAGCGTAGTACATACCGTGATGCTGGCCGGCTTGTTCATCTTCGTCGCCGGCGGCGTGCTGGTCGCGATGCTGCTGTTTGCGCCGCGCAACATGGAGCGCCGGATCCAGCAGGCGAGCGGAGCAAGTGTCGGCATCGGCGCCGGCGCGGGCGACGGCGGCGGGCAGGCATCGCGCTGGGTCGCGAAGCTCGTCGAGCTGTCGCAACCGATTTCCCGGCTGTCGGTGCCGCAGGAGGGCTGGGAGAATTCACCGCTGCGGATCCGGCTGATGAACGCCGGCTGGCGCGATCCGAACGCGGGCGCGCTTTACTTCGCGGCGAAGACGGTACTCGCGCTGGCGCTGCCGGGCGCGGCGCTGCTGGCGCTCGCCACGACCCGGCTCGCAGGTCAACGCATGCTGCTGTCGTTCATCCTCGTCGCGCTCGCCGGGATCGGCTACTACGTGCCGAACGTGATCCTCAAGCGGCGGATCGCGACGCGTCAGCGGGTGATCTTCGAGGACTTTCCGGATGCGCTCGACCTGCTGACCGTATGCGTCGAAGCAGGGCTCGGGCTCGATGCGGCGCTGATGAGGGTGAGCGAGGAACTGCGCTTTCGCAGCGAAGTGGTCGCGAGCGAGCTCGACTTGCTGCTGCTCGAGATGCGTTCCGGGTTCACCAAGGAAACCGCGCTGCGCAATCTGGCACTGCGGACCGGCGTCGAGGACATCGAATCGTTCTGCGCGATGCTGATCCAGGCCGACCGCTTCGGCACGAGCATCGCCGAATCGCTGCGCGTGCTGTCCGACATGCTGCGCACGCGGCGGCGGATGCGCGCCGAGGAGCGCGCCGCGAAGATCGCGCTGAAGCTGCTGTTCCCGCTGATCTTCTGCATCTTCCCGGCGCTGATGTGCGTGTTGCTCGGGCCGGCGATGATTCACGTGTATCGCGTGCTGCTGCCGACCTTCACGAGTATCGGGCAGTAAGCAGCGGCGCGGGACTGCCGCGCGAACCGGATGTACGTGCCGCCCGGGCACCGCCGGCCGGCACGGTCACCGTCTTCATGGGAGGCTCCTCCTCCCCCCGGGCGGCGCCGCGAGACAGGTCGATCATAGCGGCGTCAACGCAACCCGGACCCATGGTCGACCATGGAGACAGCCGTAGTCCACTGCCCGCGCGGGTGGCCCCCTACGGCTAACCCCGGACGGAAAACCGCCCGGAACGGACCAGCCGTCACGGCTGAATCCATTCGTGTCGATAACGCGAGCGATTGTTTACCGGATTGCCGCTCGACGCAGGCAACCGCCGCGCGGCCGCGGCACGTATCGACAGATGCCGCCGCCGATGCGCGCGTCATCGCGCCCGAAAATCTCCTTGAAATCGTCGATTCGAATTCCTACGATTGTTCAAAATCAGGCTCGAATGATGCCGCGAACGGGACGATCGCCCCGCGTCGCGGAAAGAACGAACACAACGCCTGAAAATCGAGCGACTGCCCGACAATACGGGCAACAGGCCAGTCAAGCACGATCGGGGCCGGGGGAATCATGAACGAATACGCAGCGCGATGCACGCCGCCTGACGCTTCATCGAACAGGCGCCCACCCGCGCGGACCGAACCTGCGATGCCACCGGGCTTCGGCGCGCGTCGTCTCCCTCCCGATTCCTGACGGCCGGCGCGCGCAACCGCGCCCGGAACACCGCTTTCTCACCGACATCCTGTGCACCGACGCACACGCGTATCGGGCCGCTCGCGGCCGGCGTGGCGACGCACGTCGCGCACTTGACGGACCGACATAACAATTCGAACGAGGGACGCAGCATGGCCATCCATGTGCCTGTGACACGCCGGACGTTTCTGAAGCTCGCCGGCAGCGGCGCCGTCGTCGCCGTTTCGGTTACGCATTTGCCGGCACTCGTACTCGCCGCAGGCGAGACGCAGGTCGATGCGGACGGCCCGAGCTGGGCGCCGGTGCCCGGCAAGGCGCGCTGGCGCATCGATGGCATGCCGAAGGTAACGGGCCAGAAGATCTACGCGCGCGACTTCAAGTCCCGCGACTTCGTCGGCTGGCCGCAGCAGGAAAACTGGCTTTATGCACTGCGCTGCGACCGGGTCGACGCCGTGTATCAGGGCTACGATCTCGGCGTGCTGCCGCACAAACTGCGGCCGATCGCCATCGTCGACAACGCGTTGCTGAGCGCGCGCAGGATCAAGCTTGCACCGGGGCCCGATCCGATCGCGAACCAGGACATCTACTGGCTCGCGCGAGTGGGTTATCCGGCGGACTGCTACGGGCAACCGGCCGCGCTGTTGATCTTCGAGAACTTCGACATCTATCGTCGCGCGAGGAAGCTGCTCGATTTCAATCGCAGCGTGATCCGGTACGGCGCGCCGGTCGGCACCGGCCAGGCCGCACCGGTCGTGCCGTATTCGCCCGTGACCGTCTACGTGCGCGACGACGCGCGGCGGTTCAGCTACGTCGACAACTACCAGACCGACGGCAACGGCAAGCCGACGGCGAAGTACCTGGAGGAACGTGAGGCGGCGGTCGCCAACATCGATGCGACGATCGCCAGCCACGCGGCCGCCGGCACGTGGATCGGCATTCGGGCGACGGGCGACGAGGGGTTCGAGACGCCGGCGATGGACCCGATGTTCATGGAGCCCGAAGCGGGACTCGCATGGTACGACGCGTCCGCGTCGAAGATCAGCCTCGTGCTCGGCACGCAGTCGGCGAACGACGATGCGAATGGTGCGTGTTTGCTGTTCGACGGCAGCGCCGTCGCGGTCAAGGAGGCCCAGGTCATCGCGTGCTACCCGGGCGGTGGCTTCGGCGGACGCGACAAATCCTACTTCCCGCTTTATCTGGCCTTGGCGGCACCGTTTGCGAAGGGCGCGCTGCGTTGGCAGCAGTCGCGCTACGAGCAATTCCAGGTTGGCCTGAAACGCTGCGAAACGCAGTTCTCCGAATCGCTGTGGTTCGACCGCCGCGGGAAGCTCGAAGCGATCACCTGCGATTTCCTGATGAACGGCGGCGGAAAGAAGAACCTGTCGCCGTACGTCGCGCAGCTTGCCGCGTTGAGCGCGATGAGCTGCTACGAGATTCCGCGGGCACGCGCGCAGGCCGCGTCGACCTACACGCGGGAAGTCTTCGGCGGTTCGCAGCGCGGCTTCGGCGGGCCGCAGGCGTTCATGGCGATCGAGACGCTGATGGACGAGGCCGCACGCCGGCTGGGGATGTCGCCGTTCGAGATCCGGCGCGCCAACCTGCTCGGCAAGGCGCCCGAGCTCGGCAAGGGCCGCGCGATCACGGGCGCGCCGATCCTGTTCGACCTGCAGCTGGACGCGCTGCTCGACCGGCTCGAACGTCATCCGTTATGGCTCGAGCGTGAGCAGATTCGTGCCGAGCGCAGCGCGCGCGGCCTCCGCTACGGCGTCGGCCTCGCGATGGCGAACGAAGCATACGGCACCTCCGGCGACGGGATGTTCGGCATGGTGCAGATCCTGCCTGACGGCAACCTGCGCGTGGTCACGCCATACACCGACATGGGCAACGGCGCGGCCACGACGCTCGGTCTCGCGCCGGCCGAGTTTCTCGGGCAAAACGCGCAAACGATTGCGATGAGCGAGATCGGGCCGTTCAACGCGCTCGGGTTGAAGCGTTCGAGCAGTCCGCCCGACGACAGCAAGTACGTCTGCTACACCTACGGTTCGTCGAGCGCCTGTCTCGGCGCATTCCATCAGTACCACGCGGTCAAGGGCGCCGCGCAGGTGCTGTTTCTGCAGAGCGTGCTGCCCGCTGCGCGCGCGTGGTGGGGCATACCCGTGCGTGCGGAGGACGTGCGCTGGACCGATCGCGCACTCGCCGCGAACGGCCTCGCACCGATTCCGTGGGCGGCGCTGCTCGGCACGATCAGGAAGCTAGGATTACAGACGATCGCGGCCGTGCATGCGAGTTATGCCGGGTATTTCTGGAAGGGAACCTATCCGTTCGCGTCCGGCAATGCGCAGGTCGACTACGACTACGTGGCGGTCGGCCTCGATCCGTATCACCTGACACCGTTGAAGCGCGTGCTGCAGCCGCCGCCGGTCAATACGACGCTTTACGGGCGCACGACCTACGCGCCGTCGGCGACGCTCGTCGCGGTGTCCGTCGATTCGGCGACCGGGCGCGTGAAGGTCGAACGCGTGGTGACGGCGGTGAGCGTCGGCCGGCAGTTGTCGCCGGAGCTCGTGGAAGGGCAGTCGCAGGGCGCGGTCGCGATGGGTATCGGCAACGTGCTGACCGAAACCTGTCCGCTGGGGCCGGACGGGCCGGGCGGCGGCCGATGGAATCTGGATCGCTACGAGGTCACGCGGCTGCCGGACATTCCCGTGCAGGAGCTGATCGCATTACCGCCGCCCGGCGGCGATCCCGCGAACGCACGCGGCATCGCGGAAGCGGTGATGTGTCCGATCGCGCCGGCGCTGCTCAATGCGCTCGCGATGGCGACGGGGCGGCGGTTTCGGGTGACGCCCGTGACGCCGGAGAAGATTCGGGAGGCACTGCAATGAGCAATCCGGTCCGAATGATCGTCAACGGCAAGCCCGTCGAAGCGGACGCGGCCGACGCGGACATGAACCTCATCGACTTCCTGCACGAGCGGCAGGACCTGACGGGCACCAAGCTGTGCTGCGGCATCGGCGTGTGCCGCGCGTGCACGGTCGGCGTACGCAATGCGCCCGATGCGCCGATGGAAAAGACGCTGTCGTGCTCGACGCCGGTCAGCGCGATGGCGGACATGCACGTGTACACGATAGAGGGGCTCGCGCAGGGCGGCGCGCTGTCGCCGCTGCAGCAGAGCTTTCTCGAGTCGTTCGCGTTCCAGTGCGGTTACTGCGTGTCGGGTTTCCTGATGGCCGCGACCGCGATGCTCGATCATCTGCGCGCGCAGCCGGTGCACGAGCGCGATCTGGACGCGATGATCGAAACCTGGGTGGGCGGCAACATCTGTCGTTGCACCGGTTACGTGAAGTACATCGAGGCCATTCGCAAGGTGGCGATACGCTACACGAAGGGGGCGGCATGACGATGAGAACCTGCGTCGTCGCGCTGGCGACGATGCTGGCCGCACAGGTCGCGCCGCTCGCGCTCGCGACGGCAAGCGGCGATACGTCGCTGCACGAGTATGCGCAGCAGTGCACCGACGAAATCGGCGAGATTCCCGCGTTCGACTGCAATGACGGCACCGATGTGCCGATCACCGTCAACGGCCGCGTGCCCGCGCGCTACGCGGCGCACATGACGTGCGATCGCCCGGCGCTGTTGCCCTACGACGCGCCGACGTCCGGACAGTGCACGCCGTATTCGAAGATCCTCGACCTGTCGCGCGGCGACACGCAGATCTCGGCGTTTTGCCGCCGCAAGCAGATCCGCGCGAACCGGAGCCCGTATTACGACGAAGTCGACATCGTGCTGCATCATGCGGGCAACGGCAAGACCTGCTGGTTTCATGCGGAGAAGGGCGGCACCGAGGGCATGAACGCAGCGCGCGTGCCGCCGCCGAACGAGACGACGCCGCCGCCCGGCCATCCGTCCGCGGCGGAATTCTGGTGGAAGCCGGCCGCGACCGCGACGAAGCGCTGCGTGTCGTGTCACGACGCGAGCCCGGTCATGTACAGCCCGTGGATCGGCCAGGTCTGGAACAAGGTGCCGACCGATCCGTGGGGCAAGTACGTGAACCTCGGCGCCGACTTCGCGTCGTGGACGTCGCGCGCGATCAGCACGCCGGGCAATACCTGCATCGGCTGTCACCGGATCGGCGATCAGAACAGCTGCAAGATCTACGTGCCGCTGGCCGCCGGTTTGCTGCCGCCGCCGAAGGGAAGCAACGCGCGTGCGAGCCGGTATCCGATGACGCACTGGATGCCGATCGACAACAACAAGAGCCTGTATGAATGGAATGCGGCGAACGCGAAGTCGGTAAGCGATCTGCTCGAATGCTGTTCGGCGCGTGGCAAGAACGATCCGAAGTGCAGTTTCACGCCCGCGGCGCAGGCGGCCAAATAGGTCGCGCGCGGGTTGCGCGCCGGTTCCGATCGCCGGCACGTCCGGCCCGAGCGCCTGGCGTGCCGGCGGTATCGCGCAACGAGACCGGTTACTGCGGCCGATCTCGTTGCGCGTATTTCAGAAATGCACGACGGTCCGGATGGACTTGCCTTCGTGCATCAGGTCGAACGCTTCGTTGATGCCGGTGAGCGGCTTCGTGTGCGTGACGAACGGCGCCAGCTGGATCGTGCCGGCCATCGCTTCCTCGACCATGCCCGGCAGTTCGGAGCGGCCCTTCACGCCGCCGAATGCCGTACCGAGCCAACGGCGACCGGTGACGAGCTGGAACGGGCGCGTGGAGATTTCCTGGCCGGCGCCCGCGACGCCGATGATGACGGACTGGCCCCAGCCGCGGTGCGCACATTCGAGCGCGGCGCGCATCACGTTGACGTTGCCGATGCACTCGAAGCTGTGGTCGACGCCCCAGCCGGTCATGTCGACGATCACTTGCTGGATGGGCTTTTCGTGGTCCTTCGGATTGACGCAGTCGGTTGCGCCGAACACGCGTGCGAGGTCGAACTTGCCGGGGTTGGTGTCGATCGCGATGATGCGGCCGGCCTTCGCGAGCTTGGCGCCCTGAATCACCGCGAGGCCGATGCCGCCGAGACCGAATACGGCCACCGTATCGCCTTCCTGAACCTTCGCGGTGTTCTTCACCGCGCCGAGGCCGGTCGTGACGCCGCAGCCCAGCAGGCACACCTGCTCCGGGTTCGCGTCCGGGTTGATCTTCGCGAGCGAGACTTCGGCGACGACGGTGTATTCGCTGAACGTCGAGCAGCCCATGTAGTGATAGATCGGCTGGCCGTTGTAGCTGAAGCGCGTGGTGCCGTCGGGCATCACGCCCTTGCCCTGGGTGGCGCGCACCGACACGCACAGATTCGTCTTGCCGCTCTTGCAGAACAGGCACTCGCCGCATTCGGCGGTGTACAGCGGAATGACGTGATCGCCGGGTTTCACGCTCGTCACGCCTTCGCCGACTTCCACCACGATGCCGGCGCCTTCGTGGCCCAGCACGGCGGGAAAGATGCCTTCCGGATCGTCGCCCGACAACGTGAAGGCATCGGTGTGACAGACGCCGGTATGGGTGATCTTGATGAGCACTTCGCCCTTGCGGGGCGGTTCGACGTCGATTTCGACGATCTGGAGCGGCTTACCCGCCTCGAACGCAACTGCGGCACGTGATTTCATGGCAATCCTGTCAAAAAAGAATCATCGAATGGCTCGGACGTCGACGAACCTGCGCCGGTCAGCGCAAGTAGGACCGGACGAGGGTCACGATATCGTCGATCGATCCGGACGAGGGCCGCGGGGCGTCCGCGAGCTGGGTGAATTCCTCGCGCAAATGGCTTTCGAGCACGCCGGCCATCACGCCGTTGATCGCACCGCGGATGGCAGCCAGTTGCTGAAGTATCGGGCCACAGTCCGCCCCCTCCTCGAGCGCTTGCTCGAGCGCGTTCAGCTGCCCGCGAACACGGCGCACGCGGGTCAGGACGCGTTTCTTTTCTTCGGGGGAATGGGGCATGGGATCGGTGGGTTCCGGATACTGGGGGGCAGTATAGAGCAATGCGGCGCGAAGGTATACGGGATCGCTGCCGGGCAGGCGCCGCGCGCGTGCGCCTGCCCGGCACATCGTCAGATCAGCAGCGTGAGCGTGCGGAACAGTGCAAGGTCCTCGCTGCGCGCCGACCGCGCATGCCGCCGGATCACCTGCAGCAGGCAGTCGATGAAGCAGCGCGCGGCGTCGCTCAGCGTGCTGCTGCGGCGCGTGACGATGCCGAGTTCGCTCGGCTCGAAGGTCTCCCTGAGCGACAGCACGCGCATCCGCTCACCGAACGGCGGCACCGCCGCGAGGATCGTCGGGCACCACGTGCACATGCCGGCCTGCTCGAGCATCGTCTGCAGCATCGCGACCGATTGCGCGCGCACGATGCGCCGCTCGTCGATCCGTGTGCCGTGCCGCGTGAACAGATAGTCGACGAGCGCGGCCTGGCCGTCGGCCGACGAATTCAGCACCCAGTCGCATTCGAGCAGGTCGTGCACCGACTTCGCGCGTTCGAGCGGATGCCCGGCGCGCACCATCACCGACGTCTCGTAGCGCAGCAGCGGCTCGAACGCGAATTCCTGCGCGCCGCCGCCGGCCTGCACGTGACCCAGCGCGAAATCCATGCTGCCGTCGCGCAGCAGCGGTTGCGCGACGGCCATCAGCGCTTCGTAGAGTTCGAGGCGCACGTCGGGCATCCGCTCGCGAAACCGCAGCACGGTTTCCGCGAGGAACGTCATCGTCAGCCACGGCGTGACGCCGACGCTCAGCCGCCCCTCGACGCGTCCGCGCATTCGTTCGAGATCGCTTTGCGCATGCTCGAGCTGCTTGAGCACGAGCTTCGCGTGCGTGAGCATGCGGGGATTCGGCACAAGTTCTGACCGGATCGGGATCGAAAGCGGGCCGGCTGGCCGGTGCGCGACGTCGACGCGACGCGCTCCGTGTGTCAACCCCGCGCCACCCCCGTCGATTCCCGCACGACGCGCTCCGGCGCCCCGATCCGTGACGTCGGAAACCGCACTGGCCGCGCGGGCAACGTTGCACGAGCGTCGCGCAGCCGCCGATGCCGACGCAAAGAACGCGTGCGTTGCCTGCTATCCGCGAATGCCGACCCGATACCGGGTCGTCTGGCGATAGGTCTGGCCCGGATGAAGGATGGTTTCATCGCGCAACGCGTCCATGTTGACCTGGTTCGGATAGAACCCGGCTTCGACGCACAGCGCCGCATGCCGCACGCACGGGATGCCGCCGCCCACGCGCACGCCATCCAGATAGTTACCCGTATAGAGCTGCAGCCCGCGCTGATCCGTCGACACGGTGAGCTCCCGACCGCTTTCCGGATCGTAGATCGACGCGACGGGCCGCACGCCGCGCGTAGGGTCGCGCAGCACGTAACAGTGATCGAAGCCGCGCCCGCGCGCGAGCTGCGCATGCGGCCAGTCGAGGCGGGCGCCGATCGGCGCGCTCTGCCGGAAATCGAACGCGGTGCCGGTCACGTCGGCCGTGCCGGTCGGGATCAGCGCGTCGTCGACTTCGACGAACGCGTCGGCGTCGACCTGCAGCAGGTGGCCGCGCACGTCGCTGCCCGCGCGTCCGCTGAGGTTGAAGTAGCTGTGATTCGTGAGGTTCAGCGGGGTCGGCGCATCGGTTCGTGCCGAATAGTCGATCGTCAGCGTGCCGTCGTCGTCGAGCACGTAGCGCACCTGCACGCTCACGTTGCCGGGGAATCCCGCATCGCCTTCCGGCGAATCGAGCCGCAGCGTCAGCTCGCCGCGGTCGTCGATCACGTCCCAGCGCGCGCGATGAAAGCCGCTTGCGCCGCCGTGCAGCAGATTGCCGTTCTCGTTGCGGTCGAGCGTGTAATCGATGCCGTCGAGCGTGAAGCGCGCGTCCGCGATCCGGTTGGCCCAGCGGCCGACCGTCGCGCCGAGGTACGCACCCGATTCGAGGTACTCGGCCGGCGTGTCGTGCGCCAGCACGATATCGGCGAAGCGCCCGGTGCGGTCGGGGGCGAGCCACGACACGACGGTCGCGCCGAGATCGCTGACGACGACGCGCATGCCGTGCGCGTTGCGCAGCGTGTAGCGCCGCACCGGGTCGCCGCCGGGCAGCGTGCCCCACGGTTCGGACGGAATGCGGCCGACGTCGGATGCCGGGCGGGGGGAGTCGGTGTCGATATGCATGTGTGGGTTCGCTCGTGAGCGGTGAATTCAGTGAGCCGATGCCGCGCGTTCCTGATACTCGCGCGGCGTGCAGCCGAGTTCGCGGCGGAACACCGCATACATGTATTGCAGCGACGTGAAGCCGCAGCGGATCGCGACTTCCGCGCTCGACGCATTGCGGCTCGCGAGCAGCGCCTGCGCGGCCTCGATCTTGTGACGCAGGATTTCCTGGTGCACGGTGCGCTGCAGTTCGCGCCGGAAGTGCTCTTCGAGCAGCGAGCGCGACACGCCGACATAGTCGGCGACCTGTTCGGTCTTGATCCCCTGGCACGCGTACTGCCGGATGAAATGCCGGGCGCGCATCACGTGCGGGCTCGCGAGCGGCTGGTGGCGCGTCGATTCGAGCACGTTGATGCCGACCGGGGGCACGAGGATGCGCTGCCCGGGAAACCTCGCGCCGCGCAGCATCCGGTGCAGCAGGTGCGCGGCGGTGCGGCCCATTTCCTCGGTGCCCTGGATCACCGACGACAGCGGAATGCGCGTCAGCGTGCGCGTGAGCGGATCGTTGTCGATGCCGATGATCGCGACCTGTTCCGGCACCGCGATGCCGGCGAGCAGGCACGCCTGCAGCAGATGCCGCGCGCGCGCATCCGTGACCGCGATCACGCCGACGGGCTTCGGCAGCGCATGCAGCCAGCCGATCAACTGCTCGATCGCGTGATTCCAGCCCGATGCGCTCGTGGACACGCCGCGGTAGATCGGCGCGTCGAGCCCGTCCGCGCGCGCGAGCCGGTCGAGCGCGAGCTCACGCTGCTGCGCCCAGCGGTTCTCCTGCGCGACCGGCAGGCTGTACATCGCGAAATGCGTGAGCCCCGCGCCGATCAGATGCGTATAGGCGAGCGACACGAGCTTCGGGTTGTCCGTCGCAATATATGGGACGCCGTCCGGGTACTGCGCTGGATCCTCATACGACGAGCCGACCGCGACGATCGGCAGCGGCGAGCCGGCGAGCGCGTCGGCGACGGCCGGATCGTCGAAGTCCGCGATGATGCCGTCGCCGTCGAAGCGTTCGATGCCGGCAAGCCGGCAGCGGAAGTCGTCTTCGAGGAACAGGTCCCACACGACGCGCGTCGTGTGCAGGTACTGGCCGATGCCGCTGATGATCTCGCGGTCGTAGACCTTGTTCGCGTTGAACAGCAGCGCGATGCGGTGCGGCGTCTGGGCGGAAGAGGCACGGGTCATGTCGGTCTCGGGGCGGGCGCCGCTCGGGCGTCTCGCCATTGTCTCCGGGGCGCGCGGGCGGTGCCGCGCGGTTCTCTGGTGTCCGGCGATTGTAGGACGGAACGCACGCCGCGCGCAGCGGCTGGCAAGAAACGTTAAGCGTGCTGCGCAATTTCGCAATTGCCGGCCGGCAGTCGCGCGGGCACGATCCAGCCAACCGGATTCGACCGCGTGCGTCGTCGCGACGCGCGTTGCGCTGCACCAAGACCCAGCACGGAGACACCATGTCGTATTTCGAACACATTCCCGCCATTCGCTACGAAGGTCCGCAGTCGGACAACCCGCTGGCTTACCACTATTACGACCCCGAGAAACGCGTGCTCGGCAAGACGCTCGCCGAGCATCTGCGGATCGCGGTCTGCTACTGGCATACGTTCGTATGGCCGGGGCACGACATCTTCGGGCAGGGCGCGTTCCGGCGGCCGTGGCAGCAGCCGGGCGACGCGCTCGAACGTGCGCGGATGAAGGCCGATGCCGCATTCGAGTTCTTCACGAAGCTCGGCACGCCTTTCTACACGTTCCACGACACCGACGTCGCGCCGGAAGGCGACAGCCTGCGCGAGTACGCGGCCAATTTCGCACGGATGGTCGACTATCTCGGCGAGCGCCAGCAGGCGAGCGGCGTGCGGCTGCTGTGGGGCACTGCGAACCTGTTCTCGCACCCGCGCTTCGCGGCGGGCGCCGCGACGAATCCGAACCCCGACGTGTTCGCGTGGGCCGCGACCCAGGTGCGCCACGCGCTCGACGCGACACACCGGCTCGGCGGCGAGAACTACGTGCTGTGGGGCGGCCGCGAAGGGTACGAGACGCTGCTCAATACCGACCTGAAGCGCGAGCGCGATCAGTTCGCGCGTTTCCTGTCGATGGTCGTCGAGCACAAGCACCGGATCGGCTTCAAGGGTGCGCTGCTGATCGAGCCGAAACCGCAGGAGCCGACCAAGCATCAGTACGACTACGACGTCGCGACCGTGCACGGCTTCCTCATGCAGTACGGACTGCAGAACGAGATTCGCGTGAACATCGAGGCGAACCACGCGACGCTCGCCGGCCACTCGTTCCATCACGAGATCGCGAATGCGTTCGCACTCGGCGTGTTCGGCAGCGTCGACGCGAACCGCGGCGATCCGCAGAACGGTTGGGATACCGACCAGTTCCCGAACAGCGTCGAGGAACTGACGCTCGCGTTCTACGAGATCCTGCGCCACGGCGGCTTCACGACCGGCGGGATGAACTTCGACGCGAAGGTGCGGCGCCAGAGCATCGATCCGGAAGACCTGTTCTACGGCCACGTCGGCGCGATCGACGTGCTCGCGCTCGCGCTCGAACGCGCGGCCGTGCTGGTCGAGAACGACCGGCTCGATGCGCTGCGCCGGCAGCGCTACGCGCAGTGGGACGACGCGTTCGGCCGCAAGATCCTGTCGGGCGGCTATACGCTGCAGTCGCTCGCGGACGACGCGCTCGCGCGCGGCGTGGACCCGCGGCATGTGAGCGGCGCGCAGGAGCGGCTCGAGAACATCGTGAACCAGGCGATCTACGGGCTGCGCTGACGCCATGTACATCGGACTCGATCTCGGCACGTCGGGCGTGAAGGCGGTGCTGCTCGACCGCGACGGTGTGGTGCGGGCGAGCGCGAGCCGCACGCTGACGGTGAGCCGGCCGCGGCCGCGCTGGTCCGAACAGGCGCCGCGCGACTGGTGGGACGCCGCGTGCGGCGCGCTGGCCGCGGTCGTCGATGAGGCGCGCGCGGCCGACATCGATCCGCGCGACATCGACGCGCTGGGACTGACCGGGCAGATGCACGGCGCGACGCTGCTCGATGCGCACCGCGACGTGCTGCGCCCCGCGATCCTGTGGAACGACGGCCGTGCGGACGCGGAGTGCGCGGAACTCGAGCGGCTCGTACCCGCGCTGCGCGCGGTGACGGGCAACGTCGCGATGCCGGGCTTCACCGCGCCGAAACTGCTGTGGGTGCGCCACCACGAGCCCGACGTGTTCGCGCGCATCGCACACGTGCTGCTGCCGAAGGATTACCTGCGCTACCGGCTGACCGGCGCGTTCGCGACCGATCCGTCGGATGCCGCCGGCACGCTCTGGCTCGACGTCGCGAAGCGCGACTACGACGATACGCTGCTCGCCGCGTGCGGGCTGTCGCGCGCGCAGATGCCGGCCGTGTTCGAGGGCAACCGCGTGACCGGCACGCTGCTGCCGGCCGTCGCGCGCGCGCTCGGGCTGCGCGAGATTCCGGTGGTGGCCGGCGGCGGCGACAACGCGGCCGGCGCGGTGGGCGTCGGGATCGTGCGGCCCGGCGACGCGTTGCTGTCGCTCGGCACGTCGGGTGTCTATTTCGCGGTGTCGGACGGGTTTCGCGCGAACCCCGAATCGGCGGTGCACAGCTTCTGCCACGCCCTGCCCGATACCTGGCATTTGATGTCGGTGATGCTGAACGCGGCCGGCTGCATCGACTTCACCGCGCAACTGGCCGGTTACGACGGCGTTGCCGCACTCCTCGCCGATGCCGAGGCGAACGCGCGCGCCAGCCGCCCGTGGTTCCTGCCTTACCTGAGCGGCGAGCGCACGCCGCACAACGACGTGAATGCGAAGGGCGTGTTTTACGGGCTCACGCCCGACACGCAGCGCGCGGATCTCGCGAACGCAACGCTCGAAGGCGTCGGCTTCGCGTTGCTCGACGGCATCGATGCGCTGCATGCGGCCGGACTGGCGCCCGAAGGCATCACGGTGATCGGCGGCGGCTCGCGCAGCGCGTACTGGACGCAGATGCTCGCCGACCTGAGCGGTCGCGCGCTGACGCTGCGCGCGGGCGGCGAGGTCGGCCCGGCACTCGGCGCCGCACGGCTCGCGCATCTCGCGCTCGAACCGGATGCGTCGCTCGACGACGTGTGTCCGCAGCCGCCGATCGTCGCGGTGCGCGAGCCCGATCCCGCGCGACACGCGTGGTATCGCGATGCGCGGCGGCCGACGTTTCGCGCGCTTTACCGCGCGCTCGAGCCGGTGTTTGCGACGGGCGCGTGACCGGCGCTTCGCCGGTGCGATCCCGTGCTTTGCAGTGACTCGATGCGGGCGGCGCATTCCCGCGGCCGCCCGGTGTTCGTGAGTTGTCCAATAACAAGGAGTGGAGACATGAAATCCGTGACGCGTCGTACCGTATTGAGTTCCCTTGCCGGCGCGGCAGCGCTGGCGCTCTTCGCGCTCGGCGCGCCGCTCGCGCATGCGAGCAAGGACAAGCCCGAGATCGGCTTCTGCATCGACGACCTGCGCGTCGAGCGCTGGTCGCGCGATCGCGACTATTTCGTCGCGGCCGCGACGAAGCTCGGCGCGAAGGTGTCGGTGCAGTCGGCCGATGCGAGCGAGGAGCGGCAGATTTCGCAGATCGAGAACCTGATCTCGCGCGGCGTCGACGTGATCGTGATCGTGCCGTTCAATTCGAAGACGCTCGGCAACGTCGTCGCCGAAGCGAGGAAGGCCGGCATCAAGGTCGTGTCGTACGACCGTCTGATCCTCGATGCGGACGTCGACGCGTACATCTCGTTCGACAACGAGAAGGTCGGCGAACTGCAGGCGAAGGGCGTGTTCGATGCAAAGCCGAAGGGCAACTATTTCCTGCTCGGCGGCGCGCCGACCGACAACAACGCGAAGATGCTGCGCGAGGGCCAGTTGAAGGTGCTGAAGCCGGCGATCGATCGCGGCGACATCAAGGTCGTCGGCCAGCAGTGGGTGCCCGAATGGAGCGCATCGACCGCGCTGCGCATCGTCGAGGATGCCCTCACCGCGAACAACAACCGGATCGACGCGATCGTCGCGTCGAACGACGGCACCGCGGGCGGCGCGATCCAGGCGCTCGCCGCGCAACACCTGGCCGGCAAGGTGCCGGTGTCCGGGCAGGACGCGGACCTCGCGGCGGTCAAGCGCGTGATCGCCGGCACGCAGACGATGACCGTCTACAAGCCGCTGAAGCTGATCGCGAGCGAAGCCGCGAAGCTCGCGGTCGATCTCGCGAAGGGCACGAAGCCCGCGTTCAACGCGCAGTACGACAACGGGAAGAAGAAGGTCGACACGGTGCTGTTGCAGCCGACGCTGCTCACCAAGCGCAACGTCGACGTCGTCGTGAAGGACGGCTTCTATACCCAGGCCCAGCTCGCGAGCCAGTAACGGCGCGACGGGCAGGATGCGTGCGGCCGGCCAGGTGCGGCCGCATGCTCACTGCGAGGCAATGAACGTATGACCGAACCCTTGCTGACGATGCGCGGCATCGTCAAGGCATTCGATGGCGTGAAGGCGCTCGACGGAATCGATCTGACCGTGCGCCCCGGCGAGTGCGTCGGGCTGTGCGGCGAGAACGGCGCCGGCAAGTCGACGTTGATGAAGGTGCTGTCGGGCGTCTACCCGCACGGCACGTGGGATGGCGAGATCCGCTGGGAAGGCGCGCCGCTCGTCGCGTCCGGCGTGCGCGATACCGAGCGCGCGGGCATCGTGATCATCCACCAGGAACTGATGCTCGTGCCCGAGCTGTCGGTCGCGGAGAACATCTTCCTCGGCAACGAGATCACGCTGCCCGGCGGGCGCATGCACTACGCGGAGATGGTGCGGCGTTCCGAGGCGCTGCTGCGCGAACTGCGGATCGACGCGATCAACGTCGCGCAGCCGGTGATGAACTACGGCGGCGGCCATCAGCAGCTGATCGAGATCGCGAAGGCGCTGAACAAGCGCGCGAAGCTGCTGATCCTCGACGAGCCGTCGTCGTCGCTGAGTGCGGCCGAGACGCGCATCCTGCTCGACATCGTGCGCGATCTGAAGCGGCGCGGCGTCGCATGCGTGTACATCTCGCACAAGCTCGACGAAGTCGACGCGGTGTGCGACACCGTGACCGTGATCCGCGACGGCCGCCACGTGGCGACCGAGCCGATGCGCGGGATGACGACCGACCGGATCATCGCGATGATGGTCGGCCGCGAGATCCGCAACCTGTATCCGCGCGAGCCGCACGAGATCGGCGACGTCGTGCTGGAAGCGCGCAACGTGACCTGTCACGACGTGGCGAACCCGCGCCGCAAGCGCGTCGACGACGTGTCGTTCAGCGTGCGGCGCGGCGAGATACTCGGCGTCGCGGGGCTGGTCGGCGCCGGCCGCACCGAGCTGATGCAGGCGATCTTCGGCGCGTATCCGGGCGCGAGCACGGCGAGCGTGCGGATGAACGGCCGGCCGCTCGCGATCCGTTCGCCGGCCGATGCGATCCGCGCGGGCATCGCGATGGTGCCCGAGGACCGCAAGCGTCACGGGATCGTGCCGCAGCTCGGCGTCGGCCACAACATCACGTTGTCGGTGCTGCGCCGTTTCGCCGCCCACGGGCGGATCGACGCGGCCGCCGAACTCGACGCGATCCGCACCGAGATGCAGCGGCTGTCGGTGCGTGCCGCGCATCCCTTTCTGCCGATCGCGAGCCTGTCCGGCGGCAACCAGCAGAAGGCGGTGCTCGCCAGGATGCTGCTGGCCGACCCGCAGGTGCTGATCCTCGACGAGCCGACTCGCGGTGTCGACGTGGGCGCCAAGGCCGAGATCTACCGGCTGATCTTCGCGCTCGCGCAGCGCGGCGTCGCGCTGATCGTCGTGTCGTCGGAGTTGCCGGAAGTGCTCGGGCTTGCCGATCGCGTGCTCGTGATCGGCGAAGGCGAGCTGCGCGGCGATTTCGTCAACGACGGTCTCACGCAGGAACAGATACTCGGCGCCGCGCTGAAGCCCGCGCGGCAGCCGGCCGAACCCATTGCAGCGAGTGCCACATGAATAGCGAACTTTCCTCCTCTTCCACCGTGCCGCCGGACGCCGATGCGCGCCGCACGCATCGCCATCCGCTTCGACAGATCTTCGTGCGCTACAAGGTGCTCGCGCTGCTGTTCGCGGTCGCGGCGATCTGGGTGTTTTTCTCGGTGCTGACCGACGGCGCGTTCGTCACGCCGCGCAACGTGTCGAACCTGCTGCGGCAGATGTCGATCACCGGGATGCTCGCATGCGGGATGGTGTTCGTGATCATCGCGGGCGAGATCGACCTGTCGGTCGGCTCGCTGCTCGGGCTGCTCGGCGGCATTGCGGCGATCCTCGACGTCAACCGCCACTGGCCCGTGGCCGCGACGGTGCCGGCCGTGCTCGCGCTGGGCGTGCTGGTCGGGTTGTTCAACGGCTGGTGGTCGACCTACCGGCGCGTGCCGTCGTTCATCGTCGGACTGGGCGGGATGCTCGCGTTCCGCGGCATCCTGCTCGGCGTGACGGGCGGCTCGACGATCGCGCCGGTGTCCGACGGCTTCGTGTTCCTCGGGCAGGGCTATCTGCCGCGCGCGGCCGGCGACGGCCTCGCGGTGCTGCTGTTCGCGCTCGTCGCGCTGCTGGTCATCCGGCAGCGGGGCACGCGGCACCGCTATCGGCTCGCGGTCGCGCCGCTGTGGCAGGACGTCGCGAAAGTGGTCGGCGCCGGCGCGGTGCTGTTCGCGTTCGTCGCGACGCTCGACCGCTACGGCGGCATCCCGGTGCCCGTGCTGCTGCTGCTCGCGCTGCTCGGCGCGTTTTCGTGGATCGCGACGCAGACCGTGTTCGGCCGGCGCATTTATGCGGTGGGGTCGAACCTGGAGGCGACGCGGCTGTCGGGCGTCGACACCGACCGTGTGAAGCTCGCGATCTTCGCGCTGATGGGGCTGATGTGCGCGTTCGCGGGCATCGTCAACACCGCGCGGCTCGCGGCCGGCTCGCCGTCGGCCGGCACGATGGGCGAGCTCGACGCGATCGCCGCATGCTTCATCGGCGGCACGTCGATGCGCGGCGGGTCGGGCACCGTCTATGGCGCGCTGATCGGCGCGCTCGTGATGGCGAGCCTCGACAACGGGATGTCGATGCTCGACGTCGACGCGTACTGGCAGATGATCGTCAAGGGCGCGGTGCTGGTGCTGGCGGTGTGGATCGACGTGGTGTCGCGTTCGAACCGGCGGTGAGGCTGTCTGCGTGGAGGCGCTTGCCGCTTACCGCAGCGGCGCGCCCCACGCCGCCGTCACGTTGCCGCCGAGCCGCCATTCGCTGAACGGACGGCGCGGTGCAATGATCGCCGGCAGGCGGCGATCGCCGAAGCGCGCGTAGTACGGTTCGACCCAGGCGAGCTCGTCGCGCAGCGTCCACGGGAACAGGTCCTGGCGGATCGGCGTGATTTTCGCGAAGCTCGCGGGATCGTCCACCGCGTCGATCACGAGATTCGCGAGACGGCCGATCGCGTGATCGTTTTCCCGATAGAGATCGATATGGCGCCGTTGCACGAGTTCGGCCGCGAACACGAGCGGCAGCAGCGCGAACGTGTGATAGTGCAGCGCGCGGTTGCCGCGTTTCACTTCGCGCGCGAGCGCCCCGTCGGGGCCGATGTCGCGAATGCCCTCGCGCACGCTCAGCAGTCCGGAATCGACGAGGTTTGCGTTGTCCGTCACGGTGCCGATCGCGATCAGGTCAAGCCCGGCCCAGTACACGAGATTGTTGTGCAGATGGTTGATCGCCTCCGAATCGCGGGTGGCGATCGCGATCCGTTCGAGCCACGGACCGATTGCATCGAGCCGCGCGCGGTTCGCGTCGCGCACGTCGCGCGGCATGCGCAGGATCACCATCGCGAAGTCGGTGCCGGCCCACGAACGCTCGTAGTCGCCCTGATAACCGGAGATCGGCCCCATCAGCGCGTCGGCTCGCGCCCAGCTTTCGAGCAGCGTCACCGCGCACGACCAGTCGCCGTTGTCGGCCGACGCATTGAGCCGCGCGATGAAATCGCGCATCGGCTTCACTGCGCGCGCATAGCCGGCCGCATCGTCGTAGTAGCCGGGGGGATCGATGCGCGTGACGGGGGCGGGCACGTCGCACGCACGCGCAGGCGGCACGGCGCACGACAGTGCGGCGGCGGCCAGCAGCATGGCGAACAGCGGGCGTTTCGTCGGATGGCGCATGCGAGCCTCGTCGATGACGGTGAAAGGGCACGCAGGCCGTGGCGGGCCGAGCGGCGAGCCGCGCCCGCTTACGCGAGCGACGTGCCGCACGCAGTCTAGCGTCGAGGTCTTTCATCCGCCTTTCTCGATGAACGCCTGTTGCTGGACATCCGCCTTGATGAAATCGACGAAGGCCCGCAGCGGAGCCGGCACGAAACGCCGCCCCGGATAGTACAGATACGGGCCGGAAAACGGCCGCCACCATTCGTCAAGCACGGGCTCGAGCGCGCCGCTCGCGAGATGCGGACGAAGCCAGTCTTCGTAAAGATGCACGATGCCGAGCCCCGCACAGGCGGCATCCACGACGAGATCGACGGCGCCGCCGATCTGCACGACGAGCGGCCCGGACGGCTCCACGCGGACCACTTCGCCGGCGCGCTCGTATTCCCACGCCGGCATCGCGCCGCTCGCGAACCGGCCGCGCAGGCATGCGTGATCGAGCAGTTCGCGCGGATGGGCCGGACGGCCGCGACGGTCGAGGTAGGCGGGCGCCGCGGCGGTGGCGAAGCGTTGTGAACGCGGGCCGATGGGCACGGCGATCATGTCCTGTTCGAGGCGCTCGTCGTAACGGATGCCCGCGTCGCAGCCGGCCGCGAGGATATCGACGAAGCTTTCGTCCGCCACGATCTCGAGCCGGATCTCCGGATACGCGTCGAGAAAGCGCGGGACGATCGACGGCAGCACGAGCCGCGCCGCGCTCGTCGGTACGTTGAGCTTCAGCGTGCCGACCGGCCGCTCCCGAAACGTATTGACGACGTCGAGCGCCGCCTCCACCTCGCCCAACGCCGGCGCGAGCCGCGCGAGCAGGCGCTCGCCGGCTTCGGTCGGCGCCACGCTGCGCGTCGTGCGGTGCAGCAGCCGCACGCCGAGTTGCGTCTCCAGCCGGCGCACCGCTTCGCTCAGGCCGGACGCGCTCGCACCGATCGTGCGCGCACCTTCACGAAAGCCTTTCGCGCGCGCCACCGCCACGAACGCGTTCAGATCGCCCAGATCGACTTGCATTGTTCGCCCTTTCGTACAGGTCGTGCGGATTATGACCGGTTATCGCGCAGCGCGTCGCGGCGTAACCTGCGGCTCATTCATTCGCCACAGGAGCACGATCATGTCCCCCGTCGTCCAGTCCGGCACGTTTTCCATCGCGGGCCGCCGCGTTCACCGCATCGGGTATGGCGCGATGCAGCTCGCCGGTCCCGGCGTGTTCGGCCCGCCCCGGGATCGCGATGCGGCGCTTGCCGTTCTGCGCGAAGCCGTTGCATCGGGCGTCGACCACATCGATACGAGCGACTTCTACGGCCCGCACGTGACGAACCGGCTGATTCGCGAAGCGTTGCATCCGTATCGCGACGATCTGCTCATCGTGACCAAGATCGGCGCGAGGCGCGGCGAAGACGGTTCGTGGCTGCCGGCATTCTCGGCCGAAGCGCTCGCCGCCGCCGTGCAGGACAACCTGCGCAACCTCGGTCTCGACGTGCTCGACGTGGTCAATCTGCGCATCATGTTCGACACGCACGGCCCGGCCGAGGGCTCGATCGAGGCGCCGCTGTCCGCACTGGCCGAACTGCAGCGGCAAGGCTTCGTGCGGCACATCGGGCTGAGCAACGTCACGGCCGCGCAGGTCGCGGAAGGGCGCCGGATCTGCGACATCGTCTGTGTGCAGAACCACTACAACCTCGCGCACCGGGACGACGACGATCTCGTCGATGCGCTTGCCCGCGACGGCATCGCCTACGTACCGTACTTTCCGCTCGGCGGCTTCAATCCGTTGCAGTCGTCCGCGCTCGACACCGTCGCCGCGCGGCTCGGCGCGACGCCGATGCAGACCGCGCTCGCGTGGCTGCTGCGCCGCGCGCCGAACATCCTGCTGATTCCGGGAACGTCGTCGGTCGCGCATCTGCGCGAGAATCTCGCCGCCGGTTCGCTGGCGTTGCCGGACGATGCCGTGCGCGAACTCGACGGCGTCGTGTCCGCCCGCGGTTGAACCCGGTGCGGCCGTCGCGCGGCGGATGCCCGAAGCGACGCCGGCACGGGACTCAGCGCGCCTGACCCAACTGCTCGTCGATCGTCCGGGTCAGCGGCGACTGGACGTCGCCGGTGTGTTTCGTCTGCACGGGCTCGATCAGCACGACCCAGCATTCGTCGTCGGCGACCGGATTGTGCTGCGTGCCGCGCGGCACGACGTGCATCGAGCCGGCGGGCAAGTCGACCGCGCGGCCGCCTTCATACTCGATCCTGAGGCGGCCGCGCACGACGAAGAACAGCTCGTCTTCATGCGCATGGTCGTGCCACACGAACTGGCCGCGCACCTTGGCGACCTTCACGTACTGATCGTTGACCTGCGCGACGACCTTCGGCGACCAGTACTCCGATACATCGGCGAAGGCAGCCTCTAGGTCGAACGAATCGGCAAACGGAACGGCGGGGAGGGTCATCTCGGCTCCAGATTCGGCTGTACGAATACACGATCGAAACCGGCACGTCGCCGATCATCGATTCGTCGGGAAAGCCGATTATATTGACGCCGCCGCCGCGCTGCACGACGCCTGAACGCATGCGGCATCCGGCGCGCGTTCAGCGGCTACGTCCGGTCGCGATTGCGTGCGCGCGTCGCGCCCGTGATCACCGCGATGCCGAACAGAATGACGGCGACGATCTCGATGATGTGTTGCGACACGTGCAGCGTCATCAGGCCCCATGCCACGCCGGCGATGAAAATGATCCATCCGAGCAGGTAGATAAGCAGAGTCATCGCCTTTCTCCTTGTAATTGCGGGTCATGACGCCGGTTGCCTGCGTTGCAAAACCTGCCGTGCAACCGGCAAACCGGGATGCGCGCATATTTCGTTCCCGGTTCGGCTGCGTCGTGCCGGATGCGGGCGGCATGCGGTTTATCGGCTCAACGGCATGCCGCGGCATCGAGCAGGCCGCGTGCGGCCAGATTGGCGTACAGCGCGCGCACGCCGAAGGTCCACGGCGCGATCTCCGTGCAAAGCCGCACGACGTTGACGAGCGCGCCGAGCGCGGGCGTGGAGATGGTGACGCGGTCGCCCAGGTGATGCGTGAATCCGCCGCCGGGCGCGTCGCGGTCCTGGATCGGCGAGAACATCGTGCCCAGGAACAGCATGAAGCCGTCCGGATACTGGTGATGCGCGCCGCAGGTCTGCGCGACGAGATCGGCCGGGTCGCGGCTGATCTCGCGCATGTGGCTGATGCCGTCGAGGACGAAGTCGTCGTCCGCACCGTCGACGCGCAACGACACGCTGGCCTGCCGCACGCTGTCCAGCGTGAAGCCGCCGTCAAAGAGCCGCACGAACGGGCCGATCGCGCACGAACCGTTGTTGTCCTTGCATTTGCCGAGCAGCAGCGCGGAGCGGCCTTCGATGTCGCGCAAATTCACGTCGTTGCCGAGCGTGGCGCCGACCGGCCGGCCGTCGCTGGCGACCGCCAGCACGATCTCCGGCTCCGGATTGTTCCATACCGATCCGGGCAGCAGCCCCACGTCCGCGCCGAAGCCCACCGCGGACATGGGCTGCGACTTGGAGAACACCTCGGCATCCGGGCCGATGCCGACTTCCATGTATTGCGACCACGCGCCGCGGCGCTCGAGTTCCGCCTTCAAGCGCATGGCGGCGTCTGAACCGGGGACGATCTTCGACAGATCGGTGCCGATGGTCGCGGCGATGGTTTCGCGTACTTCCGTCGCCTTGGCAGGATCCCCGCCGGCCTGTTCTTCGATCACGCGTTCGATCAGGCTGACGGCAAAGGTCACGCCGCACGCCTTGATGGCCTGCACGTCGCACGGGGCGAGCAGGCGCAGGGCGCTGGACGCGCCGTCCAGCGCCGCCTGCAACAGCGGCTCGACACGGCCGAGCGATTCGCCGGGGGCGGTGCGGGCGATGTCGACCGCGTCGGGGCGGTCGAACAGGTCCGCGGTGGTCGGCACGGTGCGCGTGATGTCGAACACGTC
This sequence comes from Burkholderia sp. RF4-BP95, assembly GCF_001521985.1. Classification (NCBI taxonomy): domain Bacteria; kingdom Pseudomonadati; phylum Pseudomonadota; class Betaproteobacteria; order Burkholderiales; family Burkholderiaceae; genus Burkholderia; species Burkholderia sp. RF4-BP95. Next base: position 130,813 of record NZ_LOSX01000026.1, read on the forward strand.
GCCGCCGCGCACGGCGACGACGCTCGGGCCCGCGTGGGCGCCGTCGTGCCGCCAGACACGGCCGATTAGCAGGGCCTGCGCAAGGTCGTGCGGCAGGCAGTCGGAAACGGAAGGAGTACGCATGGTCGTCAGCTCGGCAAGAGTCGTGGGCGGGTGGATCAGTGCGAATGGCGCGGGTTGCCGCGCTGCTCGATGACCTTCAGATAGAGCGTGGCCGGTTCGAGGCAGCCGCCGGTGGACAGCTGGCCCACGAACTGGCGATAGAGCGCCTGCCACGGCGTTTGCGCCTGCGGCACGGTGAAGCTTGCGGTCTCGCGGCGGCGCGCGAGTTCTTCTGCGTCGACGAGCAGGTCGACGCTGCGGCGATTCAGGTCCACGCGGATGCGATCGTTCGTGCGCAGCAGGGCCAGGCCGCCGCCGACGGCCGCTTCCGGCGACACGTTCAGGATCGACGGGCTGGCCGACGTGCCGCTTTGGCGTCCATCGCCGAGACATGGCAGCGACGTCACGCCACGCTTCACCAGATGGGCGGGCGGCGCCATGTTGACGACTTCCGAACTGCCCGGGTAGCCGACCGTGCCGCAGCCCCGGATCACCAGGATGCAGCGTTCGTCGATGTCGAGCCGAGGGTCGTTGATGCGGGCGTGGTAGTCCTCGGGGCCATCGAAGACGATGGCGCGTGCCTCGAAGGTGTTTTCCGCGCCCGGCTCCGCAAGGTAGGTCTTCCGGAAGGCCTCGCCGACGACCGACATCTTCATGATCGCGCTGTCGAAGAAGTTGCCGGACAGCACCATGAAGCCGGCGCCATGCTTGAGCGGCGCGTCGGGCGTGCGGATCACGTCGCGGTCGGCCTCCTGCGCCGTGTCGGCGATCTCGCCGATCGCGCGGCCGGACACGGTCAGGCAGTCGCGCCGCAGCAGGCCGGCCGCATCGAGTTGACGCAGCACGGCGGGCACGCCGCCGGCGCGGTGGAAGCTCTCCCCGAGGTATTCGCCGGCCGGCATGCAGTTGACGAGCAGCGGCACGGATTCGCCGAAGCGCTGCCAGTCGTCCAGGCTCAGTGCCACGCCCATGTGGCGCGCGATGGCGATCAGGTGCGGCGGGCAGTTGGTCGATGCGCCGAGCGCGGAGGCGACGACGATGGCATTCTCGAAGGCCGCGCGCGTCATGATCTTCGACGGGCGCAGGTCTTCGCGGACGAGCTCGACGGCGCGCTTGCCCGTCGCGTATGCCATCTGGCCGCGCTCGCGGTAGGCGGCGGGAATGCTCGCGCACCCCGGCAGCGACATGCCGAGCGCCTCGGCCAGACTGTTCATCGACAGCGCCGTGCCCATGGTGTTGCAGTGGCCGATCGACGGCGACGATGCCGTGGTCAGCTGCATGAAACCTTCGTAGTCGATATCGCCGGCGGCCAGCAGATTGCGGGCGTGCCAGATCACCGTGCCCGAGCCGACGCGCTTGCCCTCGTGCCAGCCGTCGAGCATCGGTCCGCCCGACAGCACGATGGCGGGCATGTCCACGGTGGCCGCGGCCATCAGGCAGGCGGGGGTGGTCTTGTCGCATCCGGTCGTCAGGACCACGCCATCCAGCGGAAAGCCATGCAGGACTTCCACCAGCCCGAGATACGCCAGGTTGCGGTCGAGCGCCGCGGTGGGCCGGCGACTTTGCTCGGCCAGCGGATGCACGGGGAATTCCATCGGGATGCCGCCCGCGTCGCGAATGCCCGCCTTGGTGCGTTCGGCCAGTTCGATGTGGTGGCGATTGCACGGCGCCAGGTCGCTGCCCGTCTGCGCGATGCCGATGATGGGACGGCCCGACTGCAATTCCTCACGGGTCAACCCGTAGTTCATGAATCGCTCGACGTAGAGCGCGGTCATGTCGGCGTGTGCGGGGTCGTCGAACCACTCCTGGCTGCGCAGGCGGCGAGGGGTTTGCGGCATGGCGGGTTGTCTCCGAATAGGGCCGTGTCCGGTTTTTGTGCCGGATAGTTACCGGTAACATTTCGGGGCATGTTAGCACGGGGTTTTTGCGTCGCGGAAGGGAATTTTGCGTGTGGGTGGGTGCAGGCGGTGGGGAACGTGCGGCGACGGAGGAGGGGGAGGTGCCTCCATGACGTCGCGCACGTTGCGCATCGGACGCCGCCGCTTCACATGAAGGACGACAGGTCCGGCAGTCGGCTCGTCAGGCGCTTTCCCGCGCGACGATCGTGTAGTCGACGCGGATGCTGTGCGGCTCGATCCGTTCGCCGCCGTCGCGCGCCTGCAGCGCGGCGAGCAGGGCCTCGCCCGTGCGCAGGCCGATGCCGTAGGCGTCGACCGACACCGTGGTGATGGTCGGGTGGCAGCATGTCGCCACTTCGAAGTTCCCGAAGCCGGCCACGGCCATGTCCGCGGGCACGGACAGTCCGCGTCGATGGCATTCCATGATTGCGCCGAACGCCGACATGTCGCTCACGCACATGACCGCGGTGGTGTCCGGCCACGTCTCCAGCAGTGCTGCCATGGCGGGCCCGCCGTGGCTCATGGTGATCGGCGATTCGCCCAGCCGCACGACGCGCGGCTCGCCCAGCCCCAGCGCCTTGATCTCCGCCTGGTATCCCTTGAGCCGGTCCAGCCCGCGGCGGTCCAGTGCGCTGGCGCCGCCGAGAAAGCCGATGCGCTCGTAGCCGCGCTCGGCCAGATGGCGCACCATCGCGCGCGCGGCGCGCACGTTCGAGAAGCCCACCGCGGTATCGATCGGATGCGTGGGCAGGTCCCACATCTCGACCACGGGGATGCCCGAGCGCGCCAGCACCGTGCGCGTCGCATCGGTGTGCTGCGCACCCGTCAGCGCGATGCAGCGCGGCTGGTGACGCAGCATGGAGCGTACCAGCCGTTCTTCCCGCGCCAGGTCGTAGTCGGTGTCGCCGAGCAGCAGTTGCAGGCCATGCGGCTCGAGGGCGTCGGTCAGGCCGCGCACGGTGTCGGAGAAGTTGGAACTCGACAGCGACGGCACCAGCACCGCGACAAATTCCGACCGCCCGGACGACAGCGCACCGGCGGCGGCGTCGGCCACGTAACCGAGCTCGTCGATGGCCCTGCAGACCCGTTCGCGCGTCTCGGCGGCCACGCTGTGGCCGGCCAGCACGCGCGAGACGGTCATCTTCGATACGCCGGCCAGGCGCGCTACATCGGACATGCGGGGCGGTCCGGCAGGCCGGACGGCGGTGGGGCTGGGCATGGGAATCGCGATCGGGAGAAACCTGGAAAGGCTACATGATACCGGTGCCGTGCGGGCCGCCGCCGCGCGCCGGTGATTCGCGCGGCACTAGGGAAACCACTTGTCGATCGGGACTTGAGCACGCTCGTCGCGGCATGCTACCTTCGAAGCTGTTACCGGTATCAGATCGCCGGTTGCGCCCATCGCCAGATCGGCGCTTTTTTTGGGCGCGAATGTTATCGGTAACATGGCGCGTCAGTTCCTCAGCGAATCCGCCGGCACGAAGAAGTCCTACACAATCAGGAGACAAACCGATGCCATCCCTCACGCAGACCGCCGCCGCACCGGCCGCGTTCGGCTCGTCCGAAGACGCTCTCTACCGCAAGGTCATGCGGCGCATCCTGCCGTTGCTGCTGCTCTGCTACGTCGTGGCCTACCTGGACCGCGTCAACGTGGGTTTCGCCAAGCTGCAGATGCTCGATGACCTGAGCCTGAGCGACAGCGTCTACGCGCTCGGCGCCAGCGTTTTCTTCTGGGGCTATTTTCTGTTCGAGATGCCGAGCAACTTACTGCTGCACCGCTACGGCGCACGCTTCTGGATCGCGCGGATCATGATCACATGGGGCATCGTGTCGTCGTCGATAGCCTTCATCGTGCCGCTCGCGCAGTTCTTTCACGTGCAGACGTCCACCATGTTCTATACGCTGCGCTTCCTGCTCGGTCTGTGCGAAGCCGGCTTTTTCCCGGGCGTCATCCTGTACATGAATTACTGGTTTCCCGCGCGTCGCCAAAGCGTGGCCATGTCGGGCTTCCTGGTGGCGATCCCGCTGAGCCTGACGCTGGGCAGTGTCATTTCCGGCTGGCTGATGGAGCAGACGCACGGCTTGTCAGGCATGAGCGGATGGCAATGGATGCTGCTGCTCGAAGGCCTGCCGTCGATCGTGGTGGCGTTCATCGTGCTGGCCTGCCTCGGCGATGGCCCGCAGTCGGCGAAGTGGTTGTCTGCCGAGGAAAAGGCGGTGCTGTCGCGCAACCTCGAATCCGAGGCCGCGCACAAGTCGCATGGCGTGGGTGCCGCGTTGCGCAGCCCGCGCGTCTGGCTGCTGACCTTCATCCTGCTCACCTTCAATACCGGCTTCTACGGGCTGGCCTTCTGGTTGCCGTCGATCATTCGCGCGTCGGGCGTGCGCAGCCCGATGCATATCGGTCTGCTGACTGCCGTTCCGTATCTGACGGCCATCTTTGCGATGGTGTGGAACGCGTCGCACTCGCGCAAGACCGGCGAACGCCGGCTGCACGCCGCGATTCCCGCGCTGATCGGCGGCGTCGGCCTGATCATGAGCGCGGCCTGCGCACAGAACGTGGTGCTGTCGATCCTGTTCCTGACCATCGCCACGTGCGGCATCCTGGCGCTGATGCCGATCTACTGGACCTTTCCGGGGCAGATACTGTCCGGCACGGCCGCGGCCGCCGGCATTGCACTGATCAACTCGGTGGGCAATCTGTCCGGCTTCACGGGTTCGATGATCACGGGCATCGCAAAGGAAATGACCGGCAACATCAACAACGGAACCTACGCGCTGGGCGCCTGCCTGCTGGTCAGTTGCGTGTTGATCATGTCGATTCCGCGCGGCGTGCTGTTTCCCCCGGCCGCGAAGTAGGTTCGTGGCTGTCCGTCGTGTCACGCGAAAATCAAGCGCGCGCGTCGAGCCAGTTCCGAACGAGTCGCGCAACCTGCTTCCGGCGCTCGATCATCACCATATGCCCTTCGCCGGGCAGCGCATGATGGGTCACCGACGGCACCCACGCGGAAGTTTCGCGCGCCGCCTCGGCGAAAATCGGGTCGTCGGCGCCACCGACGATCAACGTATCTGCGCGGATCCGACGCGGCCACGGCGAATCGTCGCGTGCGTCGTCACGCAATGCGCGCAGGGTGCGGACAATGACGTGCCGCTCGTTGACCGACGACGCGACGTGGCGGCGTCGGCTGAGCAACGCCGCGCGCAAGAGCATGTTGCGCCAGCTTGCGCGAAAGCATCCGGACATCGTTTCGAGCAGACGGACGAAATCGGAGCGGGTCGTATGAACGATTTGCTGCTCGATGAGCCGGCAGCCGTCCGGAGCAAGGCGATGCGCGCTCGAAACCAGCCCGAGTCGCGAGACGCGTTCGGGGTGGGCTGCCGCGAGGCGCGCCGCTACGACGCCGCCGAATGAGATGCCGATGAGCGTCGTGCACCGCCAATGCGCGGCGATGCCACGTGCGATCTGCTCGACGATGTCGGCGATTCGGTATTGCATGCCGGGCTTGTCAGGATAGCCAAGCAATACGAATGGTGTGTCGGGCGGCAAAATACCGGCAACGCGGAGCAGGTCGCGCCGCAGCCGACGCGAGGTCGTCTTCGAGACGAATGCTTGTCCGCCGTTCAGTACGATGACCGCTGGCGGTTCGCTGCCCACCTGTGCGGCCAGGATACCGCCGTCCAGCTGCAGCGTTCGAACGGGACGAGCACCGAGCCGGGGCAGGTTCAATTCGTCCGGTGTGAGGTTCATGAGTCATCTCCTGATGAAAAGGTGCCGGGCTGAACCCTGACGTCCACGTGAAGGTCAAGGGCCGGACTCATCGTTGTTGTCGTATCCGACGGCGGCTTCCGGACGTTGAAGCCATGTGAGTACGTCGGGGAACGCATCGGCGGTCAAATTCGTGCAAAGGGTGACGTAGTCAGCGATCGGCCTCGCAGTATTCGGCACCCGGCATCGACGACCACGAGAAGCCCCTTGCCACCCTGAAACAGCAAACGCCCGATGCGGTGAATCGCTTCTGGCGACTGTCAGGCTATTCCAGGGTTGGGCAACGGACTATTGGTCAAAGACCGCGCTTCAAGCGCCCGGCATAATCGCTGGCTGCTTCATCCAGCGAATGGCTGGTATTCGCTGTCGCGATCAGTTCCGCCACGAACCACGGAAGGATGAGGGTCGTTTCCTCGCTCGACAAACCGACTTTCACGCGCTGCGAAATGGAATCCGGTCGAGGTGGCGTCACTGGCAGGGCGCCATTGGATCGTGGTGGTGTGTCAGCAGCAATGGCGTACGCGTGCGAAAGCTGTGCGCATATCAAAAGCGCACATGCCATGGATGCATGTCGGATGGGTTTCTTCATTTTTCACCATTCGTTGCGAAAATATGAATCGGAAAAGCAGGGCGACAATGCTAACGAATGAGTCGCGCGAAAAGTGTGGGAAATTTGTCAATATCTGTGCGAAAAACGCATGCCAACGGGCTGCGTGAGCACGTGCGCTCAGACGGTGACGACTGAGCAACAAGACCTTCGAAGCAGAATGGTGATTGGCCGCCAACGGGACGGCCAACGGGAAACCGAATCAGGCTAGAACGCGTAGGAGAGCGATGCAAACAGGCTGCGCGGTGCGCCCGGCGTGACCCACAGGCTGTTGTAGGAACTGACGTAAGTAGTGCGATTGAACAAATTGTTCAGCATGACTGACGCACGCAGGTGCTTGTTGACCTGCACATAGCCGTTGAGCTGCACGGTCGCATAGGCCGGCAGTTCGAAACCGTCCTGGGTGTTCGCGGTATTGCCGGCCCGGCGCCCGACGTAGATCACGCCCGCGCCGGCGCCGGCCTTGTCCGCGAACGGGACGGTGGTTTCGTACATGAGCAGCGCGCTGCCGCTCAGACGCGGAATGTCGACGAGGCGCGCGCCGGGTGTCAGCACGGCATCGCGCGTGACCTGCGCGTCGACGTACGCAAGATTGACGAGGCCGCGCACGCCGTGGCCCAGGTCGCCGTTCCATTCGAATTCGACGCCGCGGCTGCGCACTTCGCCGGCCGCGCGCGAAAAGCCTGCATTGGCCGGGTCGGCGGTCAGCACGTTGCGCTTGTTGACGTGGAATGCCGCGACGGTCGCGAGCCAGCGTGCGCCGGCCCATTTCGCGCCGACCTCATAGCCATGCCCCTTCTCCGGATCGAACGCGCGGCCGTCGACGTCGGCGCCGTTGTTCGGCCGGAACGAATACGCGGTGTTCGCATACACGGAAAACGCGGGGCTCATTTCATACACGATGCCGATGCGCGGACTCAATGCAGTCTGCAACTGGCTGCTCGTCGTGTCCTTCAGGCGATTCTCGACCGACTGGTGAAAGCGATCCCAGCGCAGTCCCGCGAGGATTTTCCAGTGCGGCCCGAACGCGAGCGTGTCCTGCGCATAGAGGCCCTGGCCGTCGTCGCGCTCGAGCAGATTGGTCGCGGTGCGCGGGACGGGGGCCGGCTGACCGTAGACGGGATCGAAGATGTCGATCGCATACGGCGCGGCGGCAGTGGGCGTCGAGCGCGCGACGAACTGGTCGTAGTTGAAGCGGTACGCATCGACGCCCAGCACGAGCGTGTGGCCGATGCCGCCGGTGCGGAACGCGCCGGTCGTCTCGACGCGGCCCTGCAGATCGTTCGAATGAAACGCGACTTGCCGGTAGCGGCGCCACAGCGTGCGGCCGTCGGGCTGCAGCGCGAACGCCTCGGACGATCGTCCGGACAGGTCGGTGGTGCGCTGCGCGAAACCGGCGTTGATCGACCAGCCGGCATCGATGCGATGCTCGAGCGTGAACTGGTGGCCCGTGTTGCGCACGTCGTAGTCGCCGTCGCGGGGCTCGCCGAGAAAGCGCGAAGCCGGAATCGCGCCGAGCTGCCCGCCCACCGCGACCACGCCGCGATCGAGCGGCGCGCGCTGGCGTGCGCTCTCGAATTCGTAGTGGAGCGTCGTGTCCGCGCCGATGTCCCACGTGAACGACGGCGCGAACAGGTAGCGTTTGCTCGACACCGTATCGCGGAAACTGCCGTTGTTCTCGTTCATCGCGACGAAGCGGTACGCGAGCGATTTCGTGACGGGCCCGGTTGAATCGAAGGTGTCGCGCAATGCGCCGTAGCTGCCGGCCGACACACTGACGGTGTTCGAGCGCGCGAACTGCGGCTGCCTGGTCGTATAGCTGATGAGCCCGCCCGGATCGCCGCGGCCGTATAGCGCCGACGCGGGCCCCTTGAGCACTTCCATGCGCTCGAGGTTGACCGTGTCGCGCGGGACGCTGATTCCGCGGTTCCACGAGAAGCCGTTGACGAGGTAGTCGGTGCCGGACGTGTTGCCGTCGCCGGCGAAGCCGCGCACCGCGTAGTTGTCCCACAGGCCGCCGAAGTTGTTCTGCCGCGAGACACCCGCGACCCAGTCGTACAGGTCCTCGCCGCGTGTCGCGGCGACGGTTTGCACGAGTTTCGCATCGACGCTGCTGACCGCGAATGGAATCTCCATCACGTCTGCCTCGCTGCGCGTCGCGCTCGTCGATTCGCGCGTGCGAAACGGCGCGCTCGCGCGCTGCCCCGAGACCTCGATGGTGGGCAGCGTTGCTTCCTGCGCGTCGGCGGTGCTCAGGCCGGCCGCGCCGACGACGATGGCCATCGGTGCGGCCGCCCAGTTCTTCCTGCTCATTCCCCGTCCCTTGATATGGATTGCATTCGGGCACGGTGGAGGGGCCTTGCGCCGACGGCTATGTTCCAAACAGTACATTCGCGCCGAAATTTAATGCAAATGAGAGGCATTTGCAATCTCAATTTCATGCGCTCGGGGATGATGCGATGCGGGCTGCAAGCGGCGCGTCACGCGGGACGCGTCGCGGAAGGTGGGGTGTGAGCAGGCGCCGGTGTCCGGTCGTGGCGGGGCGGCCGTCGGACGACTCGACGACGAAACGGGCGAGACCGGCGGGCGCCGCCAGCAGGCGGCGCCGTGGCAAGGATCGACGGGCCGATGCGGTCTATGCCGCCGACAACCTGACCGACACGCCCGTCGCCGTATAAACCGGCGTCGCCTTGAACCCGTCGACCGTCACCGCCGAGAACTTCGCGGAAGCCGCTGCACCGTCGATCAGCGCGATAGTGTCGCCGGCCTTGGGCGCATAACCGTTCACGAACTTCACGTGCAGCGTGCCGCCCGCGACGGTGAGCGGGCCGCCGACGCGCAGGCGGCCGCCCCCGTTGCCGTCGATGTCGAGTTCGAGCGTCGTGTTGTCGAGCTGCGTATAGCGCGTCGCGATGACCACCGGCGCGCTGGCGGCAATCCTCACGCTGCCGCCCGAGCCGACGTACACGTCGCCATTGCCGAACGCGCTTGCCGATGCCGCGGCGAGCATGCCGCCGCTCACCTGCGTGCCGCCCGTATAGCTGTTGTTGCCCGCCAGCGTCAGCGTGCCGCTGCCTTGCAGCGTCAGCTTGCCCGCGCCGGCGATGTCGTTGCGCCACAGGTCGGCGGTATTGAACCCGCCCTGCGAAGCGTCCATCGACACGATCACGTTGCCGTTGAATGCACCGTAACCGTCGGCCGCGGTGAACAGGTTGAGGCGGCCCCAGCCTTCCGCATCGTCCATGACCGGATAGCCGGACGGCAGTTCGGTCGTCTTCAGCACGACGCGGCGCTGGTCCGCGCTCAGGTACGGGAAGCGCGTCTGCAGCAGGATCTCCGCGCCCTTCGGCACGACGGGCGGCGCGTCGGTCGACTCGATCGCGCCGAAGCCGAACGTCAGGCGGCGCGCGAAGGCCGTCTTGTTCGTCGCGTAATCGGCGAAGCGGTCGGTGGCCGTCGTACCCGAGTGCGCGAAGGCGGCGAACGTCGTGTCGGTCGTGCCCGTGAGCTGCTGCAGCGCCTGATGGGCCTGGCCGTACGCGGCCTGCGCGTCGCTCGCGTACGCGGTCAGGTTCGCGGCGCTGACGGCCAGCGCGAGCATGCGGCCGCCGATCACGTCGAGCGGCGAGTGCATGCCGGCGAGGATGCGGTTCTCGCCCAGTTCGAGGCCGCGGCCGACCATCTCCTGGAAGCGCTCCGGCACGAGCCACGCCATCGTCATCGCGTCGCGCACCGCTTCGGCCGTGTGGCCGCTGATGAAGCCGCCGTCGGTCGCGGGCGTCGTGCTTTCCGCCGGCACGAGCGTCGGCGCGACGACGACGCTGGTGCTCCAGCGGTACGGCCGCGCGTACTTGTAGAAACGCTTCGACGGTTCGGTCGACGCGTTGTTGCCCATTTCGTTGAGCAGATCGACGACCTTGCCGAAGCTCGCGTTCGTGCTGCTGCCGACGCCGACGTTGTTGCCGGAATCGTTGTACAGCACCGTGGTCGCATCGGCGGGCACGCTGGTGATGCTGGTCGTCTGCTGCGCGGCCGTGCGCCACGCGCCGGTGAGCGGGCCCATGCCGTCGGTCACGCTGTAGCCCTTGGCGCGCCGGTCGTCGAAGTACGCGGCGTCGGCCTGTTGCTGCGTGCGTGCGGTCGTTGCGTTGATCACATATTGAACGTTGGCGGCCAGCACCGTGTCGTTCAGGCTCGTGCCGCATGGCGTGCCGCTGCCGGGCAGGCCCGAGCAGGTCGACGGCGAGATCGCCGGAAACCCGCCGTTGGCCGGCGCGCTCACGCCGGCATCGACGAGCATCGTCGCCGGCTGCCACAGGTCGAGGAAGCGGCTCACCACGCGCACGGCCGCGTTGGTCGACAGCGTGGCATAGCGCGCGTCGCCGCGCTGGTTGGTCGCGATGTTGTCGACGAAAGCCGGCACGCTCGGCACGGGCGCGCTGTCGACGAAGCCGGGGTCGGCCGGCGGTGCCGGCATGGCCGCGCTGGTCGTGGTGGTCGATGCGACATCGTCGCCGCCGCCGCACGCGGCGAGAACGATCGCACTCGACAATGCTGCGACGTGCAGCGGAAAACGGCTTCGTGACGCAAACATGCAAGGCTCCATCCTGAGTGTCGAAGATGGCGGATTGTCGTGGTCGATCGTGACGCAGCCGTTACGGATTTGTTTCGGGGCGCGGTCGATGCGCCAAAATTCTCACTATTTGGTGAATTCGTGATGCTGAACGTATCGGCGGGGCGATCGGGCCGTCGGCGATGTCCGGTCCGGCCAGCGCGCGCGTTCGAAAAGACGATCGGATCCGGCGCGCTCACGCCGGTTGGGCGACCCATTCCGCGTCGGCGCGGCACACGCGGTTCCTGCCCTGGCGCTTCGCCGCGTAGAGGGCGAGGTCGGCCTGATGCGACAACGCGTGCACGGACCGCGGGTGCGCACGGTGCCCGGTCGCGTAGCCGATGCTGACCGTGAAAGCCGGAATCGTCGCGTCGAACCCGTCGAGCCGGCTGCGCTCCACGGCGCGGCGAATCGCCTCGGCGACTTTCGCGGCGCCGCTTTCATCCGTGTCGGGCAATACGACGACGAATTCTTCGCCGCCGTAGCGCGCGGCAAGATCGCCGCGCCGCCGCGTATGCGCGCGAATGCACTCGGCGAGAAAGCGCAGCGCGGTGTCGCCTTGCGCATGACCGAAGCGGTCGTTGTACTGCTTGAAGTGATCTGCGTCGATGAACAGCACCGACAGGCTGCCGTCGCTGCCGCGCTGCAGCCGTTCCCATTCGTCGGCGAGCGCGGCATCGAGCGCGCGACGGTTGTGCAGGCCCGTGAGCGGATCGGTGCGCGTCAGGTCGGTGAGGAGCGTCTGCTTGCGCAGGTTGTCCCGCAGCGCGAACGCGAGCAGCCACACCACCGCGCAGAACAGCGCACCGATGACGGACGCGGACACGCCGACCGTCCACGTCAAATGCGTGGTGCCGGCCAGCACGTCATGCTCGGCCGGTGCGACGACCGCGATCAACGGCGTGCCGGGCACCCGCTGGAACGTATAAAGCCGCACGACGCCGTCGATGCTCGAGCGCGCCGCATAGAAGCCCGATTCGCGGCTCACCATGCGTTCGAACGACTTCGAGCGGCGCAGGCGGACCGTCTGGTGATCGGTCAACGGCGGGTTTCTCGCGAGGATCGTGCCGTCGGCGCGCAGGATCGCGCTGACGCCGTGCGGCCCGACGTTCAGGCGGGACAGAAGCCGATCGAAGTACGCGAGGTCGATGGCGACCACCGCGATTCCGTCGAACGTGTGATCCGCGCGCTCGATGCGCCGCGACAGCGCGATCGATTCCGTGTTGCCGCGCGAACGCGCGCGATACGCCTCGGACACGTAGAGGCCGACGTTGTCCGCATCGCGATGGACCTTGAAGTAGTCGCGATCGCTGAAATCCCAGTTGTGGGTCGAGCTGCAACAGCCGTCGATCAAATGGCCGAAGCGGTCCGTCACGCCCATGCCGGTCACGTATTGCGCGGCCGTGCGCTCGAACAGCACGTCGTGACGCAGCCCGGCGTCCATGCGCGCGACGGCGGGATTGCCGAGATCGGTGGCGAGCGAGACGAGCGCGTTGTTGGACGTCTCGACGGTGCGCGCGATCTCGCTGACCAGGACGGCCGCGACGTTGCGCGACGTCTCGTGCGCATGGTCGACGACCTCGCTGCGTGCGGCCCACAGCGTCGCCGCGCTGATGCCGAGCGCGGCGAGCGACATCAGCGTGCCCAGCACGCCGACGATCAGGTGGTGGCGGCCGGCCCAGTCGGCAACTTTCTCGATCGGAATGGATGCAGGCATTGCTCGCGCTCGTGCGGGAAGCCGGCTGCGATCGCAGCGGCGCTGGTCAAATCCGGGTTAACGGCAGGGATGCCCGGAAATCGAGGCCGGCATGCGACGCAATGACCGCACGGGTGCCGCAAACGTGTGCGTCCGGGGTGCGCCGCGCAACGAGCACGCGACAGCGGCGAATCCCGGCGGTCGCGCAGGCTCAGTCGAGCCCGCCCTGGCACAGGTACTTGATCGACAGATAATCGTCGAGGCCGTAGCGCGAGCCTTCGCGGCCGTAGCCCGATTCCTTCACGCCGCCGAACGGCGCGGTTTCGCTCGCGAGCGCGCCTTCGTTGATGCCGACGATGCCCGTTTCGAGCCGCGCCGACACGCGCGCGATGCCGCGCACGTCCTGCGTGTAGAAATACGCGGCGAGCCCGAACGGCGTGTCGTTCGCGGCCGCGACGGCTTCGTCCTCGGTGTCGAACCGGAACAGCGCGGCGACGGGGCCAAAGGTTTCCTCGCAGCTCAGCTGCATGTCGGCGGTGGCGTCGGCGAGCACCGTCGGCGCGTAATAGTTCGGGCCGAGCTCGGGCAGACGCTTGCCGCCGGCGAGCACGCGCGCGCCGCGCTCGATGGCGTCGCCGACGTGGCGCGCGATCTTGTCGACCGCGCGCGCGTTGATCATCGGCCCGATCTGCGCGGCCGGGTCGGTCGCGGGCGCGACCTTCAGCGCGGCGACGCGCGCGGCGAGTTTCGCGGCGAACGCATCGTAGACGCCGGCCTGCACGTACACGCGATTCGGCGACACGCAGGTCTGGCCGCCGTTGCGGAACTTGGCGGCCATCAGCCCGTCGATCGCGGCGTCGAGTTCCGCATCGTCGAACACGATGAACGGCGCGTTACCGCCCAGCTCCAGCGACAGCTTCTTCAGCGTCGCCGCCGATTCGCGCGCGAGCAGCTTGCCGACGGGCGTCGATCCGGTGAACGTGATCTTGCGCACGCGGCCGTCGGCGAGCCAGTCGGCCACCGCATCGATGCCGCGTTCGCGCGATGCGGCGATCAGGTTCAGCACGCCGGGCGGCACGCCGGCTTCCTGCGCGAGGAAGGCCAGCGCGAGCGCGGTGAGCGGCGTGTCCTCGGCCGGCTTCGCGACGACCGTGCAGCCGGCCGCGAGGGCGGGTGCGATCTTGCGCGCGATCATCGCGAGCGGGAAGTTCCACGGCGTGATCGCGGCGACGATGCCGATCGGCTCCTTGACCGCGCTCAGCCGCTTGCCGCGCTGCTGCTGCGGAATCAGGTCGCCGTACGTGCGCGTCGCTTCCTCGGCGAACCACAGCACGTACGACGCGCCGTATGCGACTTCGCCGCGCGCTTCGGCGAGCGGCTTGCCCTGTTCGCGCGACATCAGCTTCGCGAGATCGTCGGTGTGCGCGACGATCGCCGCATGCCATGCGCGCAGGATCGCGGCCCGTTCGCGAGCGGGCGTCGCGCGCCATGCGGGCAGCGCGCGTGCGGCCGCATCGGTCGCGGCGCGTGCGTCGGCCGCGCCGCTGTCGGGTGCGTGGGCAACGGTCTCGAGCGTCGCCGGATCGGTGACGTCGAAGCGGCGGCCGTCGAGCGCGTCGCGCCAGGCGCCGTCGATCAGGTTGGCGGTGCGAACGAGTTCGGTTCGGGACAGCGTAAGCGGCATGACAGGTCCTTGGATGGAGCGATTCGGCGACGACGGCTGCGGCGCGGACGCGCGGCTACCCCGCGCGGACGGCGGGCCGCCGCGTTCGCGGATGCCGCACGCTGGCAATCAGTGACGTTCGCCGAACAGCGATTCGAGCGGGTAGTGCCGTTTGACGAACGGCGACTTGATGATCACGTAACTGAAATATTTCTCGATGCCGATGTTCTGTTCGAGCAGCCCTTCGACGATCGTCTGGTAATGGCTCACGCTGCGCGTGATGAACTTCAGCAGATAGTCGTAGCCGCCGCTCGCGAGGTGACACTCGACGATCTCGTCGACGTTGCGGATCGCCGCGACGAAACGGTCGAAGTCCTCGCGGCGGTGGTCGGCCAGCGTGACCTCGGTGAACACGACCTGCACGTCGCCGAGTTTCTCGAGCTGGATGTGCGCGCCGTAGCCGCCGATATAGCCGGCCTTCTCGAGCCGCTTCACGCGGATCAGGCAAGGGCTGGGCGACAGCCCGACCGCATCGGCCAGTTCGACGTTGGTCATGCGGCCGCGCTTTTGCAACTGGGAGAGGATGCGCAGGTCGATGCGATCCAGCTTGCTGTCCGTCATGTTCGCGTGAGAGGGAAAAAATGGAATGTCCGGTTACTTTAGAGTCGAACGATTGCCGCCACAAGCCCGGCTTTCCCGTGCCCGGTCAGGCCGGCTGCGCGTGCGCGGCGTCGAGCGCGCGCTGCACGCCCGCATCGGCCAGCACGTCGTCGAGCGTCTTGCGCACGCGTTCGAACATCAGGTCGAACTCGCCCGCGGTGAAGCTCAGCGCCGGCGCGAAACCGAGCACGCCGTCGCCGAATGCGCGAAACACCACGCCGTTCGCATACGCGGCGGCGGCGATCCTGTCGGGCACGTTGAGCGCGGGGTCGAAGCGCGTCTTGCGCGTCTTGTCGGCCACCAGTTCG
Organism: Burkholderia sp. RF4-BP95; assembly: GCF_001521985.1. Taxonomy (NCBI): domain Bacteria; kingdom Pseudomonadati; phylum Pseudomonadota; class Betaproteobacteria; order Burkholderiales; family Burkholderiaceae; genus Burkholderia; species Burkholderia sp. RF4-BP95. Next base: position 146,125 of record NZ_LOSX01000026.1, read on the forward strand.
AGCGCGCCAAGCAGGCCGGCCGAGCGAGCGTCGCCGACGAGCGGATGCGCGCGCAGCGCATCGAGCCCCGCGGCGAAACGCGGCGCCATTGCCCGGCCGTTCGCGAGCAGCCCGCCTTCGTGATAGAGCTTCAGCACTTCGAGGCCGATCGCCGCGCTGACCGGATGCGCGGAATACGTATGGCCGTGGCCGACCGCGGGCGAATCGGCGCGGCTGCCCGCGATGCCTTCGTAGATTTCATCGGACATCAGCACGGCACCCATCGGCGCATAGCCGGCGGTCAGCCCCTTCGCGACGGTCATCAGGTCCGGGTCGACCTGCTCGGTCTCGCACGCGAACAGCGGGCCCGTGCGGCCGAAGCCGGTGATCACCTCGTCGGCGACGAACAGGATGCCGAGGCGCCGGCATGCGTCGCGCATCGCCTTCAGCCAGCCGGCCGGCGGGACGATCACGCCGCCGGACCCCTGCACGGGCTCGCAGAAGAATGCCGCGACGTTGTCCGCGCCGATTTCGGCGACTTTCGCCTCGAGCGCGGCGACCGACGCGGCGATCAGCGCCTGCGCGTCGTCGCCGAGCGGATGGCGATACGGGTAGGGCGACGGGATGTGGTGCTGATCCGCGCGCGGCAGGTCGAAGTGACGATGGAACGCGGGCAGCGCGGTGAGCCCGGCGCCGATCGACGACGAGCCGTGATAGCCGCGTTCGAGCGCGATCATGTGCTTTTTCGTCGGGCGACCGGTCGCGTTGAAATAGTGCGTGATGAAACGCACCGCGGAGTCGACCGCATCCGAGCCGCCGAGCGTGAAGTACACGCGATTCAGCGACGGCGGCGCGAGCGCCGCGAGCCGTTCGGCCAACTCGATCGCGGGTTGCGAGCCGAAATGGAAATAGCCGGTCGCGTAGGGCAGCTTCGCCATCTGCGCGGCGGCGGCCTTCACGATGCTGTCGCGGCCGTAGCCGACGTTCACGCACCACAGGCCCGAGAACGCATCGAGCAGCGTGTGGCCGTCGGCGTCGCGCAGGAACACGCCTTCGGCGGATTCGAGCACGGTGACGCCGCGCGCCTCGTGCGCACGATAGTTGACGACGGGGTGGATCAGGTGTTGACGATCGGCTTCGATCAGCGCGGCTTGGTTCATGGCAGTGCGGGACTCTCGTCGGGTGTCAGCGTGAGGTCATGCTACCGGGCGAGCAATTCGCACGCGCCTTCAATTTGCGGTCTGAAACGTACGAAAGCGGTGTTTGCACGGGGCGCTTCGGCATTTTCTGCTGCGCGCCACGCCGGGCCGGGCGCGCGCGTCAGTAGCCGCGTGCGCGGTCGACGACGCCGATCATCGGCTGCCCCGCGCGATGGCGCGCGAGGTTCGCGAGCACGGCGTCGACCGCGGTGTCCGGGCGCGTCGCGCTGGCGATGTGCGGCGTGATGCGAATGCGCGGATGCGTCCAGAACGGGTGACCGGCCGGCAACGGCTCCGGGTCCGTCACGTCGAGGATCGCGCTGTCGAGGCGGCCGCTGTCGAGCGCGGCGAGCAGCGCGGTCGCACCGAGTTGCGGGCCGCGCCCGACCTGCACGAGCGATGCGCCGGCCGGCAGCGCGTCGAACACGCGTGTGCCGAGCAGGCCGCGCGTGTCGTCGGTGAGCGGCAGCAGGCAGATCAGGATGTCGGTGCGGGCGAGGAACGTGTCGAGCGCCGCGTCGCCCGCATGACAGTCGATGCCGTCGAGCGTGCGCGGCGTGCGGCTCCAGCCGGCGCACGGGAAGCCGAAGCGCCGCAGCGTGTCGAGCACGGCCTGCCCGAGCGTGCCGAGCCCGAGCACGCCGATGCGTCGCGACGCGGCCGCGCGCACCGGCTTCTCGCGCCACACGTGCTCGCGCTGCTGCGCCGCATAGTCGAACAGGTCGCGATGGATCGTCAGCACGGCCTGCGTCACGTATTCGACCATCCCTTCGACGATGCCCGGCTCGATCATCCGCACGACCGGGATGTGCGCGGGCACGCGAGACAGGTCGAACTGATCGATGCCGGCGCCGACCGAAAACACGATCTCCAGATTCGGCAGCAGCGCGGTCGGATCGTCGGGCGGCTGCCACGCGGCGAGATAGCGCACGGCTTCCGGGTCGCCGACGTCCGGCCAGATCCGGAACGCGAGGTCGGGCGCCTGTTGCGCGAAGCGCCGCGCCCATTGCGCGCCGCGCACGGGGTCGGCCTTGTAGAGAAAACTCATCGCGCGCGCCGCTCAGCCGAGCGCTTGATTGACGATCGCGAACGCGCGCAGCGACGGATCGCGGGCGGGCGCCGCGCCGCGCGCCATCGCGACGACGGTATCGACCCGCGGCAGGCCGAGCCCCTGCAGCCAGTCCGACAGGCCGCTGTCGCCCGGCACGTCGAGGCGCACGAACATGCCTTCGTGCAGCGCGAGCCAGTGGCTGATCAGCGCCTGCGCGCGCAGCGCGTCCGGTGCGACCACCGGGCCGATCACGTGCCCGCGGCCGAAACGGCGGAACAGCGCGAAGCCGAGCAGTTCGCCGTCGCGGTCGAGTGCGATCCCGTTGGCGACGCCGAGCAGCGCATCGATCACCGCGTCGCGCGGGTAGCCGGCCGCGCGCGATGCGAGCGCGGCGAGGCGCGGGCCGTCGTTGGTGCCGAGCGGGCGCAGGCGCTCGCCCGGCGGCAGCGAGATCAGCGGCGGCTGGAACGCGGCGCCCTGGTGCTGGTCGATCGTGCCGATCGCCTCGAAGCCGAATTTCACATAGAGCGGTTCGCCGGACGGCGTCGCATGCAGGAAGATCGTGCGTGCGCCGAGGCTGTCGACGACGCGCGCGAGCAGTTCGCGGCCGATGCCGCGGCCCTGGCGCTCGGGCGACACGATCACCATGCCGAGCGATGCGTGCGATTCGCCGAAGCGCCAGCCGAGCGCGGTGCCGACGATGCCGGCTTCGTCTTCGGCGACGAAGCCGCTGCCGAGCTGGAATGCGAAGCGCCAGTCGTCGAGCCGGTGCGGCCACTTGACTGCTTCCGACAGCCGGTGCGCGGCAGGCAGGTCGGTTTCGGCGAACGGGCGATAGGTGAGCGTGCTGGAAGAATTGAGGTCGGCCACGCCGGACTCCGGATGGGTAGGAATGACATATCGACTCTGCCAGCGCCACCGCGGCGCGGATAGGACGATTCGCCTGTTTTCCGGCGTCGGCGGGCGGTCGTGCAAGATCGACGCAAACCGGATCGATCGGCACGGGCGAACGCGCGCTGCATGCCGGAGCGGCCCGTCATTGCGACAGCTTCTGCTGTGGGAATGCCGCTACGATGGAAACGCGGCGGCCGCATGACGGTTTCGTGAAGTCGGCCGGCTCGCCGTCGACGGCGCCGCGTGCGATCACGCCGCAGATCGTGCTGCCGGCGGCCTGCAACACGCGGCGAATCTGCGTTTCGAGCCGCGTCGAACGATGCGCGACGGATTTTTTGCCCTGATTCAATTTCGTTGAACCCAGACCGTCCCCGGCCCTGCCGGGGCTTCACACCGACAGGACGTCACATGATCCAATTTGAACCGAAGTACATCACGTTCGACTGCTACGGCACGCTGACCCGCTTCCGGATGGCCGACATGGCGCGCGAGGTCTACGCGGACCGGCTGTCGCCGGTCGCGCTCGAGGAATTCGTGCGCGCGTTCGCCGCGTATCGGCTCGACGAAGTGCTCGGCGCATGGAAGCCGTACCGCGACGTCGTCGTCAATGCGATCCGGCGCACCTGCGCGCGGATCGGCGTGAAGTTCGACGAGGCGGAGGCCGAGCGCTTCTATCTGGCGGTGCCGACGTGGGGCCCGCATCCGGACGTGCCGGCCGGGCTTTCGCGGCTGGCCACGAAGTACAAGCTGGTGATCCTGTCGAACGCGTCGGACGACCAGATCATGAGCAACGTCGACAAGCTCGGCGCGCCGTTCCACGCGGTGTTCACCGCGCAGCAGGCGCAGTCGTACAAGCCGCGGATGCAGGGCTTCGAATACATGTTCGACAAGCTCGGCTGCAAGCCGGAGGACGTGCTGCACGTGTCGTCGAGCCTGCGCTACGACCTGATGACGGCCGAGGATCTCGGCATCAAGCACAAGGCGTTCGTCAACCGCGGCCATGAGCCGGGCACGCCGTTCTACAACTACTACGAGGTGTCGGACATCGGCCATCTCGCGACGCAGCTCGGGCTGTAAGCGACGCCGCGCCGGCGTGGGGCCGCGTGCCCCGCGTGCGCGGCCGTGCCGCCTTGCGCGCGCGATCACCGCACGAACCGAGGGTAATTACCGATACGGAGCCATTCAAGGCAGGGCCGCCCGGGCCGATATATGTACCGAACGGTTAATATCGCGAGGCCCTCCGCATGAAGTTGTCCACGAAACTGCTGATGCTCGTCGCCGCGGCGTTGCTCGGCGTTGTATTGCTTGCCGCGATGTCGCTGCACACGCTGCGCGATGCGCTGATCGACAGCCGCCGTGACGAGATCGTCATTCTTCTGACCAAAGCCGAGCATCTGGTCGACGCGTATCGCGCGATGCAGGCGAACGGCACGCTCACGCGGGATCAGGCCCAGCAGCAGGCCAAGGCCGCGCTGTCCGCGCTCAACGCGAATTCGAAAAGCTACTACTGGGTGACGACGTCCGACGGCGTCAACCTCGTGCATCCGAACGCGAAGTTCATCGGCACCCGCGCGAAGGGCAACCGCACGACCGGCGGCATGACCGACAGCGAGGCGTACCGCGCGGGAATGGCCCAGGCGCATTTCGCGCTCGTCGATGTGCTGATCAAGCGCAGCCCGGACGCGGACGTGGAGCCGAAACTCCAGGGCGTGGTCGCCATTCCGGAGTGGGACTGGTGGATCGGCACGGGATTTTTCTACGACGACATCAACGCCGCGTTCACGCGGCTTGCGCAGGTGCTCGGCGCCATCACGCTCGTCATCGCCGCGGCGCTGGCGGCGATCGCGTGGGGCGTATTGCGCAGCGTCCGACGGACGCTGGGCGGCGAGCCCGCGCACGCGACCGAGATCGCGGCCCGCATCGCCGCCGGCGAACTGGACGTGCAGTTCGATACGGCGCACGCCGCGCCGGGCAGCCTGCTCGTCGCGCTCGCCGACATGAAGGCCCGGCTAACCGAGACCATCGCCGAAATCCAGACCACGACCCATTCGATTGCCGTCGGCACCGGCGAGATCGCGCAGGGCAATCTGGACTTGTCGCAGCGCACGGAGGAACAGGCCGCGTCGCTGCAGCAAACGGCCGCGAGCATGGAGCAGATCACGTCGACGGTCAAACAGAATGCCGACAATGCACGTCAGGCGAATACGCTCGTGACCCACGCGAAGGAGGCGACGGAACTCGGCGGCGCGGCCGTGCGCGAAGTCGTCGAAACGATGCGGCAGATTTCGGACGGATCGGTGCGGATCGCCGACATTACCGTCGTGATCGAAAGCATCGCGTTCCAGACGAACATTCTCGCGCTCAACGCCGCGGTCGAGGCCGCGCGGGCCGGCGAGGAGGGGCGCGGGTTCGCGGTCGTGGCCTCGGAGGTGCGCTCGCTCGCGCAACGCAGCGCGGCGGCCGCGAAGGACATCAAGGGGTTGATCGAGGCGTCGGTCGAGCGGGTCGGCAGCGGCAGCCGGCTCGTCGAGACGGCGGGCGCGCGGATGACGGAGATCGTCCGGTCGATCGACCGGGTGGCCGACATCATGGGCGAGATTTCAGCGGCTTCCGCCGAGCAAAGCACGGGCATCGAGCAGGTCGGCCTCGCGGTCGCGCAAATGGACGAAGTGACCCAGCAGAACGCCGCGCTGGTGGAGCAGGCTGCCGCGGCCGCGTCCTCGCTGGATGAACAGGCGGCACGGTTGCGGGCCGCCGTCTCGGTGTTCAGGCTGGCTGCCTGACGGCCGCGTGCCGGCATCTGCCGGCAACGGCATCATCTCCTCTCCCTCTCGCCACGCCGGCATGTGTCCGGCGTGCGCGCCGACGTGCAGGCATCGACCGCGTGGGTCGCATCACGGCGGGGAATCGCGGCCTGGCGCCGCGCCACGGGTTCGTGCCCGGCATCGAGCAATCCGGCCGTAATCCTGTTGTCTCGCAAAGCCGCTTCAACGTCGCGGCAATCTCCCGATCTTTCAGGCTGAGGGCGTCGTCGCGGCCGGCACCCGCCGTCGCATGCGCACGCGGGCGTTCCGGTCGTTTCGGGCACCGCGGGCCGCGAGTGCGCATTCCACGCAAACGTGCGGTTTGCGTGAGCCTAACGCGCTTCGGATGCCGAATCGCCAATTTTGTCGGCGCAATCTGCCGCGTGCATCGCTTTACGATTTCCTTCGTCGCGCACGTGCTGCGCAGCCGTCGCGACGCGGCATCGAGCAAACGGCGGCACGCGTGGCCGCGCAGCAAATCATGCTGCGCAGGTGGGCCAAAACGGTCGAATCGTATCGTGCAGCCGCCCCGAATCGCGACAACCCGCATTTTGGCGATGCTTAAATGAACTCAATGCGCAGACGTCGCGCCCGCTACCAGCAGGCGGCGCGACGGATTTCTCGAACCACGCTGGATCCCAGACCCACTTTCCACAGTCAGGAGCAGTTCGGATGAGCGACGATATCGACAACGGCGGCAAGGGCGGCTTCACGCGCCGCGACATGATGCGGGTCATGGCGGCGGGCGGCATGATGGCCGTCGGCGGCGGCGGGCTGCTGATGGACGCGCAATCGGCGTTCGCCGCGCCGGCACCCAAGCGCGGCGGCAAGATCCGGGTCGCGAACGAATCGAGTTCGACGGCCGATACGCTCGACCCGGCAAAGGGCTCGACGGGCGCCGACTACATTCGTTTCTTCATGTTCTACAGCGGCCTCACGCAGCTCGACGCGAGCCTGACGCCGCAGATGAATCTCGCGCAGTCGTTGCAGACGACCGACGCGAAGACGTGGATCATCAAGCTGCGTAAAGGCGTCACGTTCCACGACGGGAAACCGGTCGGGCCGGCCGACGTGGTGTTCTCGCTGATGCGCCACAAGAACGCGGCCACCGCCTCGAAGGTCAAGCCGCTCGCCGATCAGTTCGCCGATGCGAAGGCGAGCGGCCCGGACGAGGTCACGCTCACGCTCGCCAGCGCGAACGCCGATCTGCCGGTGATCCTCGCGACGCCGCAGCTCGTGATCGTCAAGGACGGCACGACCGACTTCAGCACCGGCATCGGGTGCGGCCCGTACAAGCTGAAATCGTTCAAGCCGGGCGTGTCGACCGTCGGCGTGCGCAACGACAGCTACTTCAAGCCGGGGATGCCGTACCTCGACGAGATCGAGCTGATCGGCATCAGCGACAGCGCCGCGCGACTGAACGCGCTGCTGTCGGGCGACGTGCACCTGATCAACGCGATCGATCCGCGCTCGACGCAGCGGGTCGCGTCGACGCCGGGCTATGCGCTGCAGGAAACCAAGTCGGGGCTCTATACCGACCTGATCGTGCGCAGCGACAACCCGATCACCGCGAACCCGGATTTCGTCGAAGGGATGAAGTACCTGTTCGATCGCGAGCAGATCCGCTCGGCGGTGTTCCGCGGCTACGCGGTGATCGGCAACGACCAGCCGATCCCGCCGGGGCATCGCTACTTCAACGCATCGCTGCCGCAGCGGCCGCACGATCCGGACAAGGCGAAGTTCCTGTTCCAGAAGGCGGGCGCGCTGGGCGCCACGCTGCCGCCGATCTATGCGACGTCCGACGCGAACGGGTCGATCGAAATGGCCGTGCTGCTGCAGCAGGCCGGCCAGAAGATCGGGCTGAACCTGCAGGTGAACCGCGTGTCGCCCGACGGCTACTGGTCGAACCACTGGATGAAGCATCCGCTCGGCTTCGGCAACATCAACCCGCGCTCGAGCGCCGACGTGGTGTTCACGCAGTTCTTCAAGTCGGATGCGCCGTGGAACGAGTCGGGCTGGAAGAACGCGAAGTTCGACCAGTTGCTGCTCGCCGCGCGATCGGAAACCGACGACGCGAAGCGCAAGCAGATGTATGGCGACATGCAGGTGCTCGTCGCGCAGCAGTGCCGGGTCGGCATTCCGGCCTTCATCAGCTTCCTCGACGGCTACGACAAGCGGCTCGCGGGCCTCGGCTCGATTCCGACCGGCGGAATGATGGGCTTCATGTTCGCCGAGCACGTGTGGTGGAACGCCTGAGCACGACGCGTGCCGCCGCCGCGCGACCGGTGCGGGTCACCGCCCCGGTCGCGCGCGACCTTTTCCGGAGTGCCGCTTCATGAATCGAATCCTGCTCGGGCTGATCGGCCGGCGCATCGCGGTCACCGCGCTGACGCTGCTGATCGTGTCCGCGATCATCTTCACGATTACGAACCTGCTGCCGGGCGACGCCGCGCAGGCCGCGCTCGGCCAGTCCGCGACGCCGGAGACGATCGCCGCGTTGCGTCAGCAGTTCGGCCTCGACATGCCGGCCCACGTGCGCTACCTGCACTGGCTCGCGGGGCTGCTGCACGGCGATTTCGGTCGCTCGCTGTCGGGCGACATGCCGGTGTCGGAGATGATCGGCGGGCGCCTGCCGAAGTCGCTCGCGCTCGCGGCGATCACGACCGCCGTGTCGGTGCCGATCGCGCTGCTGCTCGGGATCCTCGCGGCGGTCAAGCGCGAATCGGTGGTCGATCGCGTGATCAGCCTCGGCACGCTGTCGCTCGTCGCGACGCCGGAATTCCTGATTGCGACGGTCGCCGTGCTCGTGCTGGCCGTGAAGCTGCACTGGCTGTCCGCGCTGTCGTACAGCGGCCCGATCGAAAGCCTGCACGATTTCCTGCGCGCGTATGCGATGCCGGTGCTGACGCTGTGCGCGGTCGTGATCGCGCAGATGGCACGGATGACGCGCGCCGCGGTGATCGAGCAGTTGAGCGCGTCGTACGTCGAGATGGCCGTGCTCAAGGGCGCGAGCCCCGCGCGGGTCGTGCTGCGCCATGCGCTGCCGAACGCGATCGGCCCGATCGCCAATGCGGTCGCGTTGAGCCTGTCGTATCTGCTCGGCGGCGTGATCGTCGTCGAGACGATCTTCAACTATCCGGGCCTCGCGAGCCTGATGGTCGACGCCGTCGGCAACCGCGATTTCCCGTTGGTCCAGGCGTGCACGCTGATCTTCTGCGTCGCCTATCTGACGCTCGTGCTGTTCGCCGACCTGTGCTCGATCGTGTCGAACCCGAGACTGCGGACCTGAGCGTCCTGTCCTTCTTCCGAGATGCCGCCCATGCACCCGACCGAACCCGTTCAACGCAGCAGCGCGCTGCCGCCGTCCGGCGATCCGCCTCCGCCGTGGAGCGGCGCGACGCCGCCCGCCGCGCCCGCCCCCGACCAGCCGCGCAAGCGCCACGCCGCGCGCGTGAAACTGACGACCGGCGGCCGCGTCGGCCTGTCGATGGTCGGCCTGATGCTGTTCATCGCGGCGTTCGCGCCGCTGCTCGCGCCGCACGACGTCGGCGCGATCGTCACGCCGGACGTGTTCGCGCCGTTCAGCGCGAAGCTGCCGTTCGGCTCCGACTTTCTCGGCCGCGACATGCTGAGCCGGATCCTGTACGGCACGCGTCTGACCGTGCTGCTCGCGCTCGCGGCGGTGCTGCTCGCCGCGCTGACCGGCACGACGCTCGGGCTGCTCGCGACGGTGTCGGGCCGCGCGGTCGACGAGACGATGAGCCGGCTGCTCGATGCGCTCACGTCGATTCCGTCGAAGATGTTCGCGTTGATGTTCGTCGCCGCGTTCGGCTCGTCGCTGCCGCTCCTGGTCCTGACCGCGGCGGTCAGCTACATGCCGGGCTCGTACCGGATCGCGCGGGCGCTGGCGGTCAACATCAGCACGCTCGAATTCGTGCAGGTCGCACGCGCCCGAGGCGAAAGCGCGCTGTACATCGCGTGCGTCGAGATGCTCCCGAACATGATCCACCCGATGCTCGCCGATACGGGATTGCGCTTCACGTTCGTCGTGCTGCTGCTGAGCGGCCTGAGCTTTCTCGGGCTCGGCGTGCAGCCGCCATACGCGGATCTCGGTTCGCTCGTGCGCGAGAACATCGCGAGCCTCGGCGACGGCTCGGCCGTCGCGATCATGCCCGCGGTCGCGATCGCGATCCTGACGGTGGGCGTCAACCTGTTGATCGACGGCCTGCCGCATCGCGGCCGCCGCAAAGGCGCGGCCGCTGCCGCCGGAGAACACTGATGCGAGACGATTCGACTCCGCTCGTCGAGGTGCGCGGGCTGCGCGTGGTCGGCGGCCGGCCGGGCGGCGAGGAAACGACGATCGTCCACGGCGTCGATTTCGATATCGGGCGTGGCGAGGTGCTCGCCCTGATCGGCGAATCGGGCTCCGGCAAGACCACGATCGCGCTGTCGCTGATGGGCCATGCGCGTGCCGGCTGCCGGATCGCGGGCGGCTCGGTGAAGCTCGGCGGCACCGATGTCTGCACGTTGTCGGCGCCGGCGCTGGCCGCGCTGCGCGGCCGCAAGGTCGCGTACATCGCGCAGAGCGCGGCCGCCGCGTTCAACCCGTCGCGCACGATTCTCGACCAGGTGATCGAGAGCGCGCTGATCCACAAGACGCTGTCGAAGCGCGACGCGCAGGCGAAGGCGGTCGAGCTGTTCCGCGCGCTCGCGCTGCCCGAGCCCGAGACGATCGGCAAACGCTATCCGCATCAGGTGTCGGGCGGTCAGCTGCAGCGGCTGATGGCCGCGATGGCGCTGATCACAGATCCGGAGCTGGTGATCCTCGACGAGCCGACCACCGCGCTCGACGTGACCACGCAGATCGACGTGCTGCAGGCCTTCAAGAGCGTGATCCGGCACTACGGGATGAGCGCCGTATACGTGTCGCACGATCTGGCGGTGGTCGCGCAGATGGCCGACCGGATCGTCGTGCTGAGCGACGGCGTGATCCGCGAAGCGGGCGATACCGAACAGATCCTGCATGCGCCGGCGCATCCGTACACGCAGAGCCTGATCGCGGCGGTGACGCCGAGGGATGCCGAACGCGATGCGAAAGCGGCGAGCGCCGCGCCGTCGCCGCTGCTCGACGTGCGCGGCGCGGTCGCCGGCTACGGCGGCCGTACCGCGAAAGGCTGGCCCGCGAAGGTGATCCTGCACGAAGTGGACCTGCGCATCGGGCGCGGGCAGACGGTCGGCGTGATCGGCGAATCGGGCTCGGGCAAGACGACGCTCGCGAAGGTGATCGCGGGCCTCGTGCCGGCGACGGCCGGGCAGATTCTGCTCGACGGCGAGCCGCTCGCGCTCGATATCGGCAAACGCACCAAGGAGCAGCACCGTCGCGTGCAGATCGTGTTCCAGAACGCCGATACCGCGCTCAACCCGGTGCACAGCGTCGAGCGCACGCTCGCGCGGCCGCTCGCGTTCTATCACGGGATCAAGGGCGCGCGTGCACGGCAGCGCGTCGCGGAGCTGCTCGAACTCGTGCGGCTGCCGCAGGCGGTGGCCGCGCGGCGCACCGGCGAGCTGTCCGGCGGGCAGAAGCAGCGCGTGAATCTCGCGCGCGCGCTGGCGGCCGAGCCCGACCTGATTCTGTGCGACGAGGTCACGTCGGCACTCGACACAGTGGTCGGCGCCGCGATCATCGATTTGCTGCGCGACCTGCAGGCGAAGCTCGGCGTGTCGTACGTGTTCATCACGCACGACATCGCGAAAGTGCGCGCGATCAGCGACGACATCGACGTGCTGTACGCGGGCCGCCGCGTCGAAACCGGTAGCCGCGACGCGCTCTGCGCGCCGCCTTACCACCCGTATTCGCATCTGCTCGTGTCGTCGGCACCGGAGTTGCGCGCGGGCTGGCTCGACGATGCGGCCGAGCGCTGCCACCGGCCGCTCGTGCCGATCGGCGCGAGCGCCGACGACGCCGAGCTGTGTCCGTTCCTGTCGCGCTGCGCGATGCGGGTGGACGGCGTGTGCAACCGGACCGCGCCCGCGCTGCGCACGCTCGAGAACGGCGCGCAGGTGTTGTGCCATCGCAGCGAGGAAGATCTCGCGCGCTTCCAGGCCGAGCCGGCGGAGGGCGCCGCGCCGGTGCAGCCGGTGCGTTTGTAGCGCGCCGCGCGGCGATCCGCATAGTCTGCTGCGGCGGTCGTGCAAAACGGTGGATCGTGCGCGCGCCGTGCGCGAATACGCGGCAACCGCGCTTTTTGACGGTGATTAAATGGCTTTCAACGGGCGATCACCGATCGCTGTCGACGGAATGCTCGAGAAGGATCCGATGAAATTCGAATCGTACTGGCTGGATACGCGCCCCGCGTTTCGTGCAGGCTGCGAAGGGCCCGTCGAAGGGCGCGCCGACGTCGCCGTGATCGGCGGCGGCTTCACCGGCCTGTCGGCGGCGCTCGCGCTGGCGCAGCGCGGCGTATCGGTGGTCGTGCTCGAAGCCGCGCAGATCGCGGGCGAAGCGTCCGGCCGCAACGGCGGCCAGTGCAATACCGGCGTCGCGCAGGACTACGCGTCGCTGGCCGCGCGGATCGGCGCCGAACCTGCAAAGCAGTTCTATCGTGCCTACGAAAGCGCGGTGAAGAGCGTCGAGGCGATCGTCGCCGAACATGCGATCGACTGCGATTTCCGGCGTGCCGGCAAGCTGAAGCTCGCCGCGAAGCCGCAGCATTTCGCGGGACTGGCGAAGACGTTCGACGCGCTGCGGCGTGACGTGGATCCCGACATCGAATTGATCGATCCGTCGCGCATTCGCGATGAAGTCGCCTCGGACGGCTTCCACGGCGGGCTGTTGCAGCGTAACGGCGTGCAGATGCATATGGGCAAGTTCGGCGTCGGCCTCGCGCAGGCGGCCGTGCGGGCGGGCGCGCGCATCTACGAGCAGGCGGCCGTCACGCGGCTCGAGCGGATCGACGGCGAGCGCCACGCGATCACCTGCACGCGCGGCACGCTCGTCGCCGATCGCGTGCTGGTCGCAACCGGCGCGTCGCAGCACGGCCCGTTCGCCTGGTTCCGGCGGCGCATCGCGCCGGTCGGCAGTTTCATCGTCGTGACCGAGCCGCTGCCCGACGCGCAACTGAACCGGCTGCTCCCGCATCGCCGTGCGTACGTCACGTCGCGCCAGATCGGCAACTACTTCCGCGTGACGCCCGACAACCGGCTGCTGTTCGGCGGCCGCGCGCGCTTCGCGATGTCGAGCCCGCGCTCCGACGCGAAAAGCGGCGAGATCCTGCGCGCCGGCATGGCCGGCTATTTCCCGGAACTGGCGAACGTGCGGCTCGATTACTGCTGGGGCGGGCTGGTCGACATTACCGCCGACCGGCTGCCGCGCGCGGGCCAGCACGACGGGCTCTATTACTCGATGGGCTACAGCGGCCACGGCGTGCAGATGTCCGTGCACATGGGCCGCGTGATGGCCGACGTGCTGTACGGCGCGGCCGCGGCGAATCCGTGGCGCGAACTCGACTGGCCGGCGATGCCGGGCCATTTCGGGCAAGCGTGGTTTTTGCCGTTCGTCGGCGCGTATTACCGGATGCAGGATTTCCTGCATTGAAGCGGCTGCTCCGGGAGGATTCGATATGAAAGCACGATTTGTTTGCCTGCTTGTTGCCTTGGACGAAGGCCGTCGCGACGGGACGGGCGTCGGTGACACGATGGCCGCGTCGATCGAGCCGTGCTCGATCGCGCATTTCGCCGCGCAAGGCGCAGCCGTCAAGACGATCGCATGAGGACGGCAAGCATGGTCACCCTGTTCCACGATTCGCTTGACGGCGCGCCGCCGCGTGCACCGCGAGTTCCGCAGCCCGTCTCGCCGGCGATCGGCGACGTGCTGCGCACGATCGATGCATCGTTCGCGCAAGCGCTGAATCTCGACACGCTCGCGGCGGTCGCCGGATTGAGCGTATCGCGTTTCACCGCGCGCTTTCGCGGCGAAGTCGGCTTGTCGCCGCACCGGTATCTGTGTCTCGTACGCGTGCGGCGTGCGCAGGATTTGCTGAGCGCCGGTCTGGCGCCGTCGGTCGTCGCGACCGAGGTCGGCTTCTTCGATCAGAGCCATCTGTGCCGGCATTTCCGGCGGGTGCTCGGGATCACGCCGCGCGATTACGTGGTCGCCCGGCCGGGTGACGCGCCGGCGCGAACCTCGTCGACGCGCACACGCGTCGAACGCGGCGAAGCGTCGTGTCACGTTGCATAGGCGCGCGGCGGGCGACGTCCGCGAACAACGATTTCCGATACCGCGCGACGCGTTCTCGACAACATCGCCGCGCACTGGGCAGGAGCAGAAATGACCGCAGTTTTCGTGTTGCATCGTGCCGACGGCATGACCAATACAACCGCCTTTCGCAAGCAGGCATTCGGAGAGCGCGATCCTTTCGCGCGACATCGGGAGATCGCGTGGGAAGGGCCCGACGCGATGGCCGCGGGGCGTATCCGTTTCGTTGGCGAGCTTGACGTCTCGCGTTATCCGCACATCGAGACCCTCGTCGTCGTCGAAGGCGAGCTGACGCTCGAAGCGGCGGGCGCCGCACCGTTGGTGCTGGGGCCGGGGGAGGGGGCGGTCATCGGCGGCGGCACGGCGCTTCGCGTCATCGCGGAATCGCACGTGCTCGTCATGTTCTGCGCGGCTGCATGCGCGGAACCGACGAAGCGCGGCGTGTTCCCGCTGCGTGCCGACGCCAGCTTCAAGCCGTCCGCATCGCTGCCGGCCGAGGTGCTGCTCGGCCCCGCACCGCAATGCCGCAGCGACAACGTGTTCATCGACGACGGCGCCGAATACTGCGCGGGCACGTGGGATTCGACGCCCTATCACCGGATCGTTCGCCCGCATCGCGTGAACGAGTTCATGCTTCTGCTCGCCGGCAGCGTACGGTTCGCCGCGCCCGACTGCGGCATGCTGTCGCTCGGCGCCGGCGACGCGCTCTTCGTGCCGCGCGGCGCATCGATCGGATGGGAAAGCAGCGAGCGCGTGGCGAAATTCTACGTCGTGCAGAACGTCCACGTATCAACCGAACGAGACTGAACATGTCCCCTCCGTTGCGCCAAATCGAAACGCCGTCCACGCCGCCGGCTTCGGCCGATGTCGTCGTGATCGGCGGCGGCATCATCGGCGTCTTCACCGCGTACTACCTGGCCCGGCGCGGGGTGTCGGTCGCGCTGGTCGAGAAGGGCCGAATCGGGGCCGAGCAGTCGAGCCGCAACTGGGGCTGGTGCCGGCAGCAGAACCGCGACGAGCGCGAATTGCCGATGGCAAGCAAGAGCATCGATCTGTGGGAACGCTTCGCCGCCGAATCCGGCGAAGACACGGGCTTTCATCGCTGCGGGCTGCTGTATCTGAGCAACGACGAGGCCGAGTTGTCGCGCTGGGCCAGCTGGGGCGATTTCGCGAAGACCGCGGGCGTGACGACCTACATGCTCGACAGCAAGCAGGCCGGCGAGCGCGGGCACGCGACCGGCCGGCCGTGGAAGGGCGGCGTGTTTTCGCCGAGCGACGGCACGGCCGACCCGGGGAAGGCCGCACCGGCCGTAGCGGCCGCGTTCATGAAGCTCGGCGGCAGCGTCAACCAGCACTGCGCGGCGCGCGGCATCGAGCTGGAGGGCGGGCGCGTCAGCGGCGTCGTCACGGAAGCCGGCGTGATCAGGACCCGGACGGTCGTGCTTGCCGGTGGCGCGTGGGCGTCGTCGTTTTGCCGTCAGCTCGACATCCGGTTTCCGCAGGCGTCGATCCGCCAGTCGATCCTGAGCGTGTCGCCCATCGAACAGCGCCTGCCCGATGCGCTGTACACCTCGGGCGTGTCCGTGACGCGTCGCGGCGACGGACGCTACGCACTGGCCATCAGCGGCCGCGCACGCGTGGACGTGACGCCGCAGTTTCTGCGCTTCGCGCCGCAGTTCGTGCCGATGTTCGCGAAGCGTTGGCGCAATCTTCTGCCGGGCGGCCTCGAAGGGATGCGCGGCGGCCACGAAACGCTGAAGCGGTGGCGGCTCGATGCGCCGACGCCGATGGAGGCGGTGCGCATCCTGGATCCGAAGCCCGACATGCCGACGGTCGCCGAAACGTATCGACGCGCCGTCGAATTGCTGCCCGAACTTCGCGAATCGACGATCACGCACGCATGGGCCGGGTTCGTCGACAGCACGCCGGACGGCGTGCCGGGGATCGGCGAAGTGCCGGGCGTGCCGGGATTGATCCTGGCGGCAGGCTTCTCCGGTCACGGCTTCGGCATCGGCCCCGGCGCCGGTCACTTGATCGCGGATCTCGCCACGGGGGCGCAACCGATCGTGGACCCGGTACCGTATCGGCCGAGCCGGTTCGGCGATTCCGCGTGGGGCAAGGTGGCCGATTTCTAGTCGGCAAACCACGGCTTCGGCCGTTCGCGAGCCCATGCCATCGACTCAAGGACACCCTCCAATGAATTCACCCATCGCTTCACCGGTTCGTCATCTGATGGAAGCCGGCAGGCTCGATCGCTTCTTCATCGACGGCGACTGGGTTTTGCCTGACGGCGGCGAGCGGTTCGCGGTCGTCTGCCCGTCCACCGAAGACGTGCTGTGCGACATCCCGCTCGGCAACGCGCGCGACGCCGAGCGTGCGGTGCGGGCCGCGCGCAAGGCGTTCGAACGCTGGTCGGCGACGTCGCCGCAAGAACGCGCCGCGTTGCTCGACCGCATTCACGCGTTGATCCTGGCGCGCGCCGAACGCTTCGCCATGGCGCTCGCGATGGAAATGGGCGCGCCGATCGGCTATGCACGCAGCGCTCACGTGCCGCTCGCGGCCGAACATATCCGGGTCGCGCGCGACAATCTGGCCAGCTATCCGTTCCGGACCCGGCGCGGGACGACCGCGATCGTGCGCGAGCCGATCGGCGTCTGCGCGCTGATCACGCCGTGGAACTGGCCGATCTATCAGATCACGGCGAAGGTCGGCCCGGCGCTCGCGGCGGGCTGCACGGTGGTGCTGAAACCCAGCGAGCTGTCGCCGCTCAGCGCGTTGCTGTTCGCGGACGTGATCGCCGATGCGGGCGTGCCGGCGGGCGTGTTCAACCTGGTGAGCGGCAGCGGCACGGAAGTGGGCGCGTCGCTCGCATCGCACCCGGAAGTCGACATGGTGTCGATCACCGGATCGACGCGCGCAGGCGTGCTGGTTGCGCAGGCGGCGGCGCCGACCGTCAAGCGCGTCGCGCAGGAGCTGGGCGGCAAGTCGCCGAACATCGTGTTGCCCGATGCGGACCTGTCGCGCGCCATCGTGCCGGGCGTTGCCGCCGCGTTCCGGAACATGGGCCAGTCGTGCAGCGCGCCGACCCGGCTGATCGTGCCGCGCGGCGTGCTGGGCAGCGTCGAGGCGCTGGCCGTCGCGGCAATGGAGCGAATGGTCGTCGGCGATCCGTTCGCCGAGGCGACGACGCATGGCCCGCTGGCCAATCGCGCGCAGTTCGGCCGTGTCGCGCAAATGATCGACGCGGGCATCGACGAACGGGCGAAGCTGATCGCCGGCGGCCCTGGGCGGCCGGCGGGATTCGACCGCGGGTTCTATGCGCGTCCGACGATCTTTTCGGATGTCCGCACCGACATGACGATCGCGCAGCAGGAGATCTTCGGCCCGGTCCTCGCGATCCTGCCTTACGACACCGTCGACGAAGCCGTCGCCATCGCGAACGACACGGTCTACGGACTCGGCGCACACGTGCAGGGCACGGACAAGGAGCGCGTGCGCGAGGTGGCCGCGCGCATCCGCTCGGGGCAGGTGCACGTGAACTACCCGGCGTGGGACCCTCAGGCGCCGTTCGGCGGATACAAGCAGTCGGGAAACGGCCGAGAATACGGGATCGAAGGGATGGAAGAGTACATGGAGGTCAAGTCGATCCTGGGGTTTCATGATTGACGCGGCCGCAGTCCCGACTTGAACCGGTTTGCCTTGCAAGGGTGTCGAAATTGGAAAACCCCATCATTCCCGAGACGTCGTTGAAAGCGCATCACGCGCACTGGGCGACCTTGCGTCGCGACCTGCATGCGCATCCCGAGTTGCGATTCGAGGAACACAGGACGGCCAACGTCGTTGCACGCGAGCTTGACGATCTCGGCTATGCGGTGACACGCGGGCTGGGCGGCACGGGCGTGGTCGCGAGCCTGCCCGGTGCGGACCCGCGCCGCGGAATCGTGCTCCGTGCGGATCTGGATGCGCTGCCGATCCAGGAAGCCAATGATTTCGCGCACGCGTCCGGCGCGCAGGGAATCATGCATGCGTGCGGGCATGACGGGCATACCGTCATGTTGCTCGGCGCCGCGCGCGTGCTGAAGGACCTGCCGCAGTTGCCGGGCACGGTTCATTTCGTGTTTCAGCCCGGCGAAGAGGGCGGCGCGGGCGCGCGGAAGATGATCGACGACGGGCTGTTCGAGCAATGCCCGACGGAAGCGGTATTCGGCATGCACAACTGGCCCGGTTTGCCGGCCGGGCATTTTGGGTTGCGCACGGGGCCGATCATGGCCGCGGGCTGTCGGTTCAGGATCACGGTGACCGGCAAGGGCGCGCATGCGGCGCAGCCGCACCTGGGCATCGATCCCGTCCCGCTCGCCTGTTCGATGGTGCTGCAGTGTCAGACCATCGCCGCGCGGCACAAGGATCCCGTGGATCCGGCCGTCATTTCGGTCTGCATGTTCCATGCGGGAACGACGGACAACGTCATTCCGGACAGCGCCGAGCTGCGCGGGACGATTCGCACGCTGTCGTCGACCTTGCAGCAACAATTGCAGCGCGACGTGCGGCTCATGTGCGAGGCGCTCGCGCACGCTCATGGCGCGCAAGTCGACGTCGAGTTCTTTCAGTACTACCCGGCGACGGTCAATACGCCGGCCGAGACCGCGCTCTGCGAAGCGGTGATTCGCGACACCTTCGGCGACGCACGTCTCGACGCCAACGTGCCGCCGAACATGACGTCCGAAGACTTCGGCTTCATGCTCGAGGAGCGCCCCGGCGCTTATGTGCTGATCGGCAACGCGCCGGCCGGAACGGCCGCACCGGCGCTGCATCACCCGAAATACGATTTCAACGACGACATCATTCCGGCCGGAGTCCGGTATTGGGTCGCGCTGGCGCAGCATTACTTCAGGCGATCGCCGTGAGTGCGTGCGCGATGTCGCAGCGGCGGGCAGCGGAGACGCGGCCCGCCGCGACGCCCATCCGGAACCTGGGCACGCGTCAAGCGCCTTGAGCTAATGCCTTCACCTGCGCGGCCGACATCGCACCGCGATGGATGCGAAATTCGTCGATCGCGCCGTTGAAGAACGGGTCGCCCGGATACTGCGAGCGTCCGATCCAGTTCTGCGCGGTTTTGCCGATGCGCCATGGCGCGAAGATGACGTCGCTCGCCGAGCCGATCGCATTGCCGTTCAGGTAGAGCGTCGCGGTCGTGGCCGAAAGCGTGACCGCGACGTGCGCCCATTGCCCGGCCGGCAGTGCGGCGTTGCCGTCGATCGTGCGCTCGCCATGCCCGCCATTGGTCGTGATCGCGAAGCGCATCGTCCCGTGTGCGCTTTTCGGCGTGACGAACAGATAGCGTCCGGTGCCCGAACCGAAATCGAAGATGCGCGACCACGTCTGCCCGCCGCGCCAGTTGACCCACGCCGCGATCGTGAAGTCCGACATGTCGGCGACGATGTCGTTCGGCAGCGCGACGTAGCCGCTGGAGCCGTCGAGCGACACCGCGTTGCCGCGCTTTCCCGCGACGTGCGATGCGCCGCCGGCGAGCGTGGCCGCATGGCCGTTGCCGCTTGCATCCGCCGAAATCGTGCCGCCTGTCTCGTCGAAGGTCAGCAGCGTATGCAGTTGCAGCGCCGTCGACGCGGCGACTTCCGGCGAATTCGCGGATTCACCCGCCGCAGTCCGCGCACTGATCACGTAGTACCAGACGCCTTGCGCGGGCGTGTCCGTGTACGTCAGCGGATCGACGATGCCGCTGGCAACGGTCGTATACGGGCCGCCGGAGACGGACGCACGCTTCACGTCGTAGCTGGCTGCGTTCGCGACGCCCCACCACGACAGCACGACCCGCTCGGCGGCCGGCCACGCGGTCAGTCCGCTCGGTGCGGATGCGGGCGCAACGGGGTCGCGCGTGCACGTCAGCGTGCCGTAGCCGAGTTGATCGTATCCGCCGCTCGCTTCGCCGTAGTTGCCGCCGCCGCCTTCGGGCTGGATCGCGCGCGCGAACTTCGCGGACCACGGTGCGGACAGCCCCTTGCGGTTCACGTAGTGGTTGTAGACGAGCGCCCAGCACGGGCGGATCACTCCCTGGCCGGCGGTCGAAAATTGCGCCTGCGTGACGTCGACGTTCGCATACGGCGCGTACGGCACCGGAAGGAACGTGCCGTCCGGCTGCACGAGGTTCGCCTTCGCGACGTACTCGGCGCCCGCGAGGAATCGGTTGTTGTCGTGCCCGTACAGGTCGACGCCCTGGTTCCACGCCATTTCGCAGATCGCACCGCCGAGCGCGATGCCGAGCGTGTTGTGTCCCTGGTCGCGGCCCGACTCCTGCCATTGGCCGAGATGGCCGGGATGCAGATAATAGACGGCCTGCGCGATCGCGCCGTTGCCGGGCCCGTCGATGAAGTAGTTGACGGCTTCGTCGAACTTCGCGTGGTCGTCGCACAGCACGCCGATCGCCATGATCGACGCGATGTTGCACAGATCCCAGTTCGCCCAGTAGTGCGTGATGTCGGTGTTGTTGTGGCGGTTCAGGAAATCGGCGTTGATCGGGTAGAACCTGGTCGCCATCATCGCCTGGAACGCGGCGAAGTCGGCGGCGGCCCAGCCGCGGTAAGTGCGCATGATCTCGCCGGCGTTCGCGAATTCGTAGCCGTAGATGCCGGCCGCCAGATCGACGTTCGAATCGCCGGCGAGATGCTGCAGCGTCGACGACCACGCATTCATGATCTGCACGGCCTTGTCCGCATATGCGGTGTCGCCCGAGATCTTCCAGCGCAGCGCGCACGCATATGCGGCCGCGATGTCCTTGTACAGCACCGGGTAGTTTTGCGAGCCGGTGCCGCCGCGCGTGACGACGGCCTGCGGGCGCGGCGACCACGACAACTGCGCATGCCCGTTCGCGATCAACGTGTTCCAGCCTTCGCGCCAGGGCGATGCGGCGGCCGCCACTTTCTGTGCGATCCGTTCGAAATCGGCTTGGGTGTGCAGCAGGCCGGGGTGCGCGAACGCGTGGTTCGTGGCGATGGCCGACGTGCCCGTGGCCACGCGCGCGAGCGCACGGTTGCCGGCCGCGGTGCCGGCGACGCTTTCGCTCGCCCCCGTGCCGCCGCAAGCGGAAAGCGCGAGCGCGCCGATGCTGTAAAGGAAGGTGCGCCGGGAAATGCGCGCGCCGGATTCAAGCCGAAGCTGCGAGTCGTTCATGTGGTGTACGTCCTTCCTTGACGGGACTCAGCTGAAAAGTGGCAGCGCCATTTGAAATCAGTCATCGCATGACAGTGCGGATTGTACTGGAAGCGTCGATGTTTTCGAGCACGAGCTGGCGCTGGGGATGGCATATTTTCGAGATGCGGATTGTGATGAATTTGTTGATTAACATGCTAAGAATACGGAAATGAATGGTGATTGAAACGTTTGCGAGATATGATCGTCGCCGGCCGGCGAGCGGCAAGCTTTTCAGGTATCCAAAGCGATAGATTCCCACTATTTCATTATGTTGTCGCACAACATATGACATGTTGCGGGTTTCAGATCGTTTCAGGGCCAAGGGGCTGCGGCTAGCGCATGCTGGTGAAACGGCGTCGGCACCGCGCGATGAATGAAAAGAACCGGAGGGCGGCGCGAGGACGCGACACAGGCGAGGGAACGGTACATCGTGAACGTTCCTGCACCCGCGATACGGGGATCGCGTTCATGTGCCTTTTCATAAGGCGCGCACTCCGCGGTCGATATCATTCACGCGCGCGAAAACGCCCCAATCGATTGACGCGCACCGATTCGTGCGCGGCGGGCAGCACACGCGGCGGCGGGGCCGCGACGGCACGACGGCACGACGGAGAGTATCGAAACGATGGGAAAGGCGACAGGTTCGGTGCGACGCGCAATCGCGATCGCGGCCGGGGGAACGTTGTGCGCGGCGGCCGCAGGTAGCGCACACGCACAGGCATCGGATACGGCGACGGCGCCGCCAGCCGACGCGGCGGCGCTGCTGCCGAAGATCGACGTGACAGGCGCGGCCGACCATGCGTCGCTCGGGCTGGTCGGGTTGCGCACGGCCACCGCGACCAGGACCGACACGCCCGTCGCCGAGATTCCGCAGACGACCAACCTCGTGACCGCTCAGCAGATCGAGATGACGGGCGCGACCGACCTGAACCAGGCATTGCGCTACGTGCCGGGTTTCGCGACGTTCGGCGCCGACAGCCGGACCGACTGGTACGCGGCCCTGCGCGGCTTCACGCCGACGCTGTATGTCGACGGCGTGCCGGCGCCGAACACGGCGGTCATCGCGAACTGGCGCGTCGATCCTTACACGATCGACTCGATCGCCGTGCTGCGCGGGCCAACGTCGGTGCTGTACGGTGCGGGCGAGCCCGGCGCGATCGTCGATGCGCACACCAAGCTCGCCGACGGCGAGCGCATTCGCGAAGTCGGCGTGCGGATTGGCAACGACGCGCGCAAGGAGACCATGCTCGACGTCCGCGACACGCTCGATCCAGACGGCAAGTATGCGTATCGCTTCGTCGGCGTCGCGCGCGACGGCAACGCGGCGACCGGCCCGAACGCCGACCGGCGCGTCGCGGTGGCGCCGTCGTTCCGCTGGCGGCCGACGGCCGACACGTCGCTGACGGTGTCCGCCTCGTTTCTGCAGGATCACGGCGACATCTCGTCGAACTTCCTGCCGGCGTCGGGCACGGTGCTGCCGAACCCGAACGGCCGCCTGTCGCAGGACATCTACATGGGCGACCCGGCGTTCAACGACTATCGAAAGAAACAATGGTCGCTCGGCTACGCGCTCGAGCATCGCGTCGATTCGATATGGACGCTGCAGCAGGATGTGCGCTGGTCGCGGCTGTCGCTCGACGACGCGACGGTATTCGGCAACGGGCTCGTACCCGGCAGCACGACCAACATGATGCGCACCGCCGGGCTGTTCCAGTTGAACTACAGCCGGCTGGACATCGACAATCGCGCGCAGGCGCGCTTTGCCACCGGCCCGCTCGAACACACGCTGCTGCTCGGCCTGCAGTTCGACCGGCAGACCACGACCAACAGCGTGTGGCTCGCGCTGGCGCCGTCGCTCAACCTGTACCACCCGGTCTATCGTCCGGTGACGGCCGCGATCTTCTCCGGCCGGACGTCGCTCGGGCGTTTCGATCAGTACACGGCGATGAACACGCTCGGCGCATACGCGCAGGACCAGATCCGCTGGAATCGCTGGACGCTCACGCTCGGCGGCCGCGAGGATCGCGTGAGCGCGCGCTTCGACGACCGCGTGGCCGGCACCGGCACGCAGCAGGACGTCAGTGCATTTTCCGGGCGCATCGGGCTCACCTGGCAGGGCGATGCGGGGCTGGCGCCCTACGTCAGCTACTCGACGTCGTTCGACCCGGTGATCGGCGTGCGCATGTACGGCGGCGGCTTGCCGAAACCGACGCGCGGCAAGCAGACCGAGGCCGGGCTGCGCTGGCAGCCGCCCGGCCGGAACCTGATGCTCACGGCGGCTGTTTATCGGATCGATCAGACCAACGTCGTGACGCCGACGCCGGCGAGTCTCGATCCCACCGGCACGTCGTCCGTGCAGACCGGCAAGGTGCGTTCGCGCGGTGTCGAGCTGAGCGCGGTCGGGAAGGTGACGCGCGAATTGTCGATCGTCGCGTCGTACGCCTACCAGGACGTCAAGAACGTGCAGGCGAACGATGCGTCGCTGAACAACTGGCCGGTGTCGGTGCCGCTGCCGCGACAGATGGCGTCGCTGTGGGCGGACTGGACCTGGCACGGCGGCGCGCTGGCGGGCGTCGGGATCGGTGCCGGCGTGCGCTACCAGAGCGCGTTGGCCGGTGCGCCGGACAATTCGCTGACGGTGCCGAGCACCACGCTGTACGACCTGGCGATGCACTACGACCTGCGTCACTGGCGGCTCGCGTTGAATGTCGCGAACCTGTTCGACCGGCGCTACGTCAGCGGCTGCCAGTCGTACGCGGTATGCGTGTTCGGCAACGAGCGAACGGTGCTGGCGAGCGCGAAATACAACTGGTAGTCGCGGCCACTGTTTTTCGATACGTCGGTGGCTCGCGGTTTCGCGCGATCACCCGTCGCGCACGTGCTGCGGGAGTACCCACAGCATCCGCCCGACCGCCTCGGCCTGATTTCGGGAATGCGTCTTCTCGTAGATCGCGCGCAACTGCGTGCGAACGGTCGAGAGCGACACGCCGGCGAGGGCGGCGCATTCCTCCGGCGTCTTGCCGCCGATCAATGCTTCGGCGACGGCCGCTTCGGCGCTCGTCAAGCCGAATGCCTGCCGCAGTTGCTGCGCGACGACGAGCGGGGTGGTGCTGCGACGTCTGGCGGTGATCAGTATCGCCGCGTCGCCGAGTGCGCCATGGCGTGCCTGTCCGGACAGCGAAGCGATGCCGAGAAAGATTTCGTGCGCGGCGCTCACGGTCCCGGACAGGGCAAGGTTCTCGCTTTTGCGGGTCTGCGCGACACGTGCCACGGCCGCCTTGAGCGCATCGTTCTGCGGCGCGCTCGTCGCGCTCAGATGGCCGTGCTCGAGCTTGAGGCAAGTGGTGGCGCGCAGCATCGATTCTGCCGCCCGGTTGACGAATACGACGCGCGAATGCCGGTCGAGCGTGAAGACGGACAAACCCAGTTCCGCCATCAGTTCGTTGCCGAGCGCAGCGTCCCGACGCAGCACGTTCGCGTCCTGCCAGAGGTTGATCGCGCGTTGCAGATGCCCGGCCATGCCCGTCAGGTTCGCGCGTTCCTCTGACGAATAAGGCGGCCGGCCGTGCGCTCTCAGCAAGCCGAGCAGGATGTCGTCGCTGCCCGGGCGCGCGAAGCGCATTCCCATCAGGTAGCGAATGCCCGACGGAATCTGATAATCCTGAAAGAATTCGCTGCGCTCGACATCGCGGTCGGTCAGATGATCCTGGCAGCAAACGAATTCGCCGAGCGGGGCGTTCTCGACGAAGCCGCGGCGCGGATCGAGTGCACCGTAATACTGGTCGTAGAGTGCGACGATCGAGTCGAGTTCGGCACGCGGCGAATAGATCGAGAATTTCGGGGCATTGCGCGCGGCGTCCCAGCTGAACATATGAAAGATGTTTGCGCCGAGCGATTCGGATACCCGATGGAAGACTTCGAGAAAACCATCCGGGTACAGGGCGGCCTCGTAGAGGTCCCCGATGAGCTGGTCCCGTTGCATGTTGCCCCCGCCGCGTAATGATTTTGTATGTATGTTTTATCTGACGAATATTGATTCGAATACCGAATTTGTTTCAGGCTAACACAGGTTATTTTCCTTCAGTACCGCATTGTTTCCGGATTTTCATTCACCTGAATGATGATTGCAAAAATCGCCTTTGCGAGAATTCCGATCAGCGTGCATGCGCGTCGCGTATCGCACCTGATAACCAGAAGAATCACAGGGGAAAAACAATGAAACTCAAACCTGTCGTGTGGGGTATCGCAGCGCTGGTGGTCTCCGCTTGCGGAGGCGGCGGCAACTCATCTTCGTCACCGTCCGAACCCGCTGCACAGACGGTCAGCGGCGTCGCGGCCGCGGGCGCGGCCATGCAGGCCGCGACGGTCAAACTCATGGATGCGACCGGCAAATCGGTCGACTGTCCGGCCGACGCCACGACCGGCGCGTTTCATTGCACCGTGACCGGGCTGACCGCGCCTTTCGCGTTGTCCGCTTACGGCAACGTCGCGGATTCTCAAGCCACGCTGATCGCACTCAGTGCCACGGCCGGCACACAGACGATCAACATCACGCCGATCACGAATGCGATCGCCGCCACGATCATCGGCGACAACCCGACGAAGTTGCTGGCCGACACCGGGCTGCTGCAGAGCAAGGTCACCGCCCAGGCGGTCGCCAACACTGTGCAGGCGTATGCGTCGGCGCTGGTCGACCTGCTGACCGCAACCGGCAATACGGGCGTCGACCTGATTTCCGGCCCGCTGACCGCCGGCGGGCCGGGCCTCGACCGGCTGCTCGACCAGGTGAAGATCAACGTGTTGCCGGATGGCGGCGTGCAGATCAGCTCGGTGGCGGGCGCGTCCGGCGATACGCCGGTGCAGCTTCAGCTCGCGCCCGGTGTCGCGCCGCAGCCGAGCGACAAGGCCAGCCTGCCGGCCGCCGCGACCATCAACGGCACGGTGATGTCGAACCTGCCGAGCGCGAGCGACCTGGCGGGATTGCAGAGCGCGCTCAATCAGTGTTTCGCCGGTTCGACCGGCGCGGCGCGCGCGGCGGGCAACGTCCCGGCGTGCGGCCGGATCTTCGTCGACGGCGTCGCGTCGGGCGCACTGAACGCAGGCGTGCCCGCTGCCTATCTCAACAACGGCATGTCGGTCGACCAGGAATTCGGCGCGCATGCCGGCGGCGCGCCGGGCATCGTGGCCGACGATGCGATGAACAATGCCAGCTTCAGCTTGCCGGAAGTCATTCGCGTCGTCGCCAGCGACACGATGTGGGTCAAGCTCGCGTGGACGCGCACCGACGGCATTCGCGACGGCATGCAGCAGCATGTGCAACTCGCGGTGCAGGCGAGCAGCCTCGCGAGCGGCGATACCGGCTGGCGCGTGGTCGGCAATCAGCGCGCGGTGCTCAGCAAGGTCAACGCGAACGCGCAGAAATGGGACTGGCTGAATCCGGCCAATCCGTCGACGGGGACCAACGCGTTCGTCGATTCGCTCAACCTGCAGGTGGGCACCGTCGATGCATCGGGCACCGCGGTGGATTTCGCGATCGTCACCGGCCCGGGATTGCGCAACGGCGTGTTCCTCCAGCCGTCGAGCGGTACGTGCGACACGCTGAACATCCGCGCGCAAATCGCGAGCGGGCAGACGCCGGCCCAGCTCGCCGCGCTGACGAAGAATGCGCTGTGCCGCAACAATTTCCGTCTGGCCGGCGTCGCGCAGGACCCTGCCAGCCAGGGCCTGTTCACGTGGCCCGGCGATGCGCCGCGCAACAATACCGCATGGGCGAAGCCGCAATTGAGCGCCGCCGAGCTGGCCGACATCAAGCCGTTCAGCGCCTATACGATCGACGTCTACCAGAACGGCGACACGTCGGCGCCGGCCCGGCACTATACGGTCCGGCTGCGTACGCCGTCGCCGTTGCCCGACGCGCTGCGCCAGTATGCGTGGCACGATCTGGCGCAGTCCACGCGCGACAGCCTGACGCCCGGCACCGCCAGCACGTTCGCGGGCGGCGCGACGTTCCCGCTGAGCTGGACGTCGAAGGCGGGGCTGCCGTTCGTCAAGCGCGGCAACGTGCAGATTCGCGCAACCGCGTCGGGGCAGACGGTGCCGACGTTCGTCAACGGTTCGGCACAGGCGTCGCCGGTCCTGCCGGGAGCGGCGGTGACGCTCAACGTGACGGGCGATCAGGGCGTCGCGTTCCCGTCGGTGGTCGGCTGGACGGGCGGCACCGATTTCTCGTTCGTGAACCTGGGCTGGTCCGACACGATCGACACGGTCTTTACCGAGTCCTTCGAATACGACAAGTGACGGAGGTCGGGCAGATACGCCCGTTGAGAATGAGGCTGGCGGGGTGAATTTTGATCCCGCCAGCCCCTTTTGCGTCATGGCGTGGCGAGTCGGCGTGCGCCACTTCCTGAACGACTTTCTTGCGTGAAATCTTTCTTGTCACTGCATCAGGCATGACTCGGAAAAGGTCACGCAGTGCACGCGTGCAGCGCCGGTGTTACTCGACAGAATCATTTTCCGTTGATTTCGGGCGCGTGCTGATGGCCAACCAGGGCGATAGCGACTGCGATTCCCACGCGACGCCGCGCCAGATGCCTCAAATCGTCCATCGCGACGCTTCCCGTCTGCTTCGTCACATTGCGCCGCCACGTACACCGTATCGACGCTGTAACGTTTTTGGCGCGATTTTCCCGTTCCGTGCGCTTTCCATGGCCGGGGGCCGTTGCGGCAGCGTGATTGCGAGACTGGCACGTTGTTAGCTTCATCGGTTGTGGTGGGAACGACAGCTGCCGCGCGTTTGCGATCGTCCGACGAATCGATGTACTTGCGTTGCCGAGACGTGTCCGAAACGCGGCACGTTCGCTCTCCCCTTCAGCCGATGGCGCCACACGGCCCGGCCACCGCTCGCCCGATCGCGATGGGTGGAGCGCGGCGGCAGCGACGTGTCGGGCATCGGCAGTCATCCCACCTCCGTCGGGAGAGAACAATGTTGGCCAAGTCAATTCGGACCCTACGGGCCCTTCTGATCGTCTTTTCCGTTTGCCTGATGACGTTCGCAGCCGGGCCGGCGAATGCGCTGTCGAACCAGTTGCTGTTGCTGCTGCCGGACAACTTTACGCTGCCGGATCCGCGTGTGTCGGCGTGGCTCGATTCGGCGGCGGAGGAGGGGTTGCAAATCTCGCTCATCAGCGACACGCAATTCAAGCAGGGCGGCACGTCGCTGCAGCAGTATCAGGGGCTCATCCTGCCGGACCAGGTGCATACGGTCGCCGACGATACGCTCGTGACCGCTATCCAGAACTACGCACTGAATGGCGGGCGCGTGATGCTCGTCTATGATTTCGGTGTGCTGAATGCGACTGGCTTTTATCCGGCCGGGCAATCGCGATTCAGCTCGATGGCCGGCGTCAACTACGTGCTCTACGATACGCTCGGCGGAAGCATGATCGGCCTCGGCCCCGTGACCGGGATGGGCAGCACGCTGCGCGCGCTGCAGGTTCCGCCCGGGAAGTCCATGACATGGTCCGGTTCGACGACGGCCGCGACGACGTTGGCTGCCACCACGTCGACTTCCTCGACCGGCTCGACGACGAATCAGCTGCTGTTCCTGCAGCCGAGCACATCGAACCCGGGCGGGCTTGCCGGGTACAACCATCAGACGTACTTCACGTACAAGATGGAAAACCGGCGCATGACCGGCGTGCCGCTGAATCTTGGGCGCGTGTCGACGGGGCGCAAGGTCAGATCCGGATCGTATGCGCCGACATCGACGATGCTGTCGTCGGTATCGACCGCGGTGAGTGGCGCGGCGTCGCTCGCGACTGCGACGCCGTCGGCGACGACGGACGTGCTCGAAGGCATTTCCGGCTACGTATACGGCTTCCTCACGTATCCGAGCTACGTCACGCAGGGCACGTATACCGGCACGACGCTGCTGACGTCGCCGAACTTCGGTCTCGTCGCCGGCTATCAGGCGTATGGAAACGGCGGCGTGATGTTCGTCAACCTGCCGCTCGCGTATCTCGACGGACAAACCGACAGCATGCCGATTCACGGCTTCCTGCGTTACTTCACGACGAACATCCTGTCGATGCCGCACCTGTCGCTGCAGCCGCGCGCGCAGGCCGGGATGGTCCTGAACTGGCACTTCTGCGCGGAAGATCAGATCCAGCCGGCGCAGTACCTGAAGAACTTCGGTATCTGGAACAGCGGCCCGTACTCGATCGTGATGACGGCTGGCCCGGACGACGTGACGATCGGCGACGGTCTCGGGATCAACCTGACGAACAATACGCAGGCGAAGCAACTGGTCGCGTTCCTGCTCAAGCGCGGGCACAAGATCGGCAGCCACGGCGGGTGGGCGCATGACTACTGGGGGGCGAACGCCAGTGAAACGAACGCGAGCACGTTCACGCAATATCTGGTGCTGAACCACAATGCGGTCCAGTCGGTGACGGGCAGGCCGGACGTCGAGTGGGCGGCGCCGGAAGGCAACACGCCGACGTGGGCGGTGAACTGGCTCGAATCGAACGGCTATTCCGGTTACTACTTCACCGGCCATACCGGCAACGCGCAAACGCGGGCGTATCGCAATGGTTCGCTGCTGAATCCGGGCATCTGGGCGTTTCCGGTGATGCCGTTCGGCAAGTATGCGACGTTCGAGGAGTTCCAGGAGTTCGCGGTGCCGACGACGGATGTCCAGAACTGGTATCTGTCGCTGATGGACTTCGTCGTCGCGAACCGAACGAGCCGGCTGGTCTACATGCACCCGCTGGGCGCGTCATGGTATCCGAACGTCGTGACGACGTTTCTCAGCTACGCGGCGTCGCTCGCGACGACCGGCCAGTTCAAGTGGTTCACGATGGACCAGCTCACGCAGTTCGACCGGCGCCGTCTTCTGGTGAACTGGACGGCGACCGATACGGGAACCAGCTGGACATTCAGCGCGACGCAGCCGACGAGCCTGCAGGACATGACCTGGCTGCTGCCGAAAAGCACGTATCAGTTGCCGAGCGTGAAAAGCGGGAGCGCGACGATCGTCACCACCGATCCGAACAACTGGTTGGTCATCGCGGGCACGGGCAAATCGCTGTCGTTCACGAGCGCAAAGGTGCACTGACGCACGTCAGCTCGTCTGCCAACGGGGGAGCATCATGAAGCGAGCTTCGTTCACGCGTG
Organism: Burkholderia sp. RF4-BP95; assembly: GCF_001521985.1. NCBI lineage: Bacteria > Pseudomonadati > Pseudomonadota > Betaproteobacteria > Burkholderiales > Burkholderiaceae > Burkholderia > Burkholderia sp. RF4-BP95. Next base: position 176,686 of record NZ_LOSX01000026.1, read on the forward strand.
TGTTGCGCACGCTCGTCGTCGTATCGGCGAGCGTCGCGCTCACGCTCGGTGTGTCGTTCGCGCAGTCCGCGTCGCGAGCGCCGCGCGCGTTTGCACGACCGCCGCTCCATCTGCACGGATCCGCGAAGCGGAACCCGGTCGGCCTGTCGCCGCAGCAGATCCGCCGTTTCTACGGGTTCGATCAATTGCCGGCGCGCGGCTATGGTGGCGACGATCAGGTCATCGCGATCGTCGATGCATACGACAATCCGAATGTCGAAGCGGATCTGCGATTATTTAGCAGTACGTTCGGGTTGTCGCCGTGCGCGTCACCGCGCTGTTTCACGAAGGTATACGCGACGCCGGACAAGCGGCCGCCTCCGCCCGATGCGCTGTGGGCGCTCGAGAGTTCGCTGGATGTGCAGTGGGCGCACGCGATCGCACCGAATGCGCGGATCGTGCTGGTCGAAGCCGCATCGAGTTCGCTGGACGACCTGATGAGCGCAATCGCGCTCGCGACGCGTCCTGCGCCGGGCGGCGTCGGCGCGAAGGTCGTGTCGATCAGCTGGGGGACCGCCGAATTTCTGGCCGAGACGCAATACGACGGGCAGCTCGCCAGCGCGAACGGCGTGTCGTTCGTCGCCGCGTCCGGCGACGGCGGCAATGGCGTCGACTACCCGGCCGCGTCGCCGTACGTGTTGAGCGTCGGCGGCACGTCGATCGCGATCGATGCAAGCGGTGCCTACGCCGGCGAAACGGCGTGGGCCGGAAGCGGCGGCGGACAGAGCGCCGTCGAGCCGGAGCCGACGTATCAGTCGAACTTCGGGATGCCATCGGACACCCTCGGGCTGCGCGGCGTGCCCGACGTCGCTTACGACAGCGACCCGGCGTCAGGCTTCGCGGTCTACGATTCGTACGGCTATGCGGGGCAACGCGGCTGGTTCGTCGTCGGCGGAACGAGCGCGGGCGCACCGCAATGGTCCGCTTTGGTCGCGATCGCAAACAGCTTGCGCATCGCGCGCGGCAAGACGACGCTGAACGCGGTGAGCGCGATTCAGAGCGTGCTTTACGGACTCGCGTCGAGTGCCTACGTGGCGAACTTCCGCGATATCGTCAGCGGATCGAACGGCACATGCGGCACGCTTTGTACCACGGCGGTCGGGTACGACTACGTGACCGGCCTCGGGCGCCCGATCGCCGCCAATCTGATCCAGGCGCTTATGGCTGCGCCTTGACGTATATATGTTCGTGCTCCGAATAAATATGGCACGGCCCGTGCGCCACGTACGAGACTGTTGAGCAGGAGCGGTTCTCCTGGTATCTCGCGGCGAGTCTGCACTATTCACGATAGTCGTGTTCGCGCATGCGCTCGCGCTCGTGCTCCCGCCACGGGTCGTGTTCACGCGGATGACGATGCATCCACGCGTCGTGCTCCCAGTAGCGATGGCCGTCCCAGTAGCGGTCGCCGTGCATGCCGATTGTGATCGACACACCCGGCGCCGGGGCGGGCTCTTCGTACCGCGGTGGCGGTTCAACGTAGACTTGCGCGAAGGCCGCGCTGGCCGCGACGAGTGCGCTGCCTGCCACGAGTGTCGCCAGAATTCGGCGGTTTGAGAGTGTCATGGGCTTCATCGTGCTGTCCTCCATTCAGTGCCTGACAACGAGCACGATTCGTTCCCATACGGAGCGGCGGATGCTTCGATCGCTATTGCGATCACGCGGTCCGCGTCTCTTGTCAGCCGTGCCGATCCGATGATCGAACGCGCGATGTCATCATCGCTGCACGGCACGACATGTCTAATAATGTGAAGGAATGCATATCATGATGGCGAGAGGCGGAAGCGAAAGTGCACGCGGACGCGATTCACAATGCCATCGGGATGTGCGTTCAGGTCCGACAAAGCAACACTTACATTGAATTGAAATGAAAACGGAGGAAAAGCGGTAAAAGTCTGACGTAGCGGGACTCGATGTGTGACCAAGAGAGTGAAAATTACCCATCCCCTTCCGCCGATGTCGGGTCGAATATCGCTTCGCATCCGAAGGGGAGGCCCCTTCACCGCATTGCGAGAGGATCGGCCCTGCGGTATCACGGCCCCCGCATCATGCGGCCGGCGCAGGGGAGGAGAGTCATCTCATCAAGGAAGACGCGCGATGTCGTTGATCGATCATTCACTCACCCACATGCAGCCGGTATATGTATTGCTCATTGCACTGGCGGTGTTCGCCACCACCGGACCCACGCATGGCACCACGACGTAACTGATGCGCGTTCGTGAACGGCTATCTCGTGGTCATATCCATTCAATGGAGACGTCCTCCGAACAGGCCGAGCAGCCCGATGACGATCAGGTAGAGCGCAACGATGTAATTCAGGAGGCGGGGCACCACGAGGATGAGAATGCCGGCGATCAGTGAAACCAGCGGGCCGGCGCTAGTGAGCGTGTTCATGCTTCCTCCGCAAGATTGAAAACGAGTGGCCGCAGCCTGCTTTGCCTCCGGCACCCGTTACAGAGACGCGAGCCTGGCGAGCGTCAAGCTTTCGGCCATCAACTCGCTGTTGTCCACAAGCGCGAACGCTTCGACCCGCGCAATCGCCGTGCCTGGACCGACTTCATTGCGATTCCACTTGGCGTGCCGGGCCGCAGCTCGAGCATTCGTCGGTTTCAAGGAGCAATGTCATGAACAAGGATCAGATAAGAGGTCGCATCACGGAAGCAAAGGGAAAACTGAAGGAGATGGTTGGCAGGGTCGTGGGAAATCGAACAAGCAGACTGACGGGCAAGGCCGAACAGATCGTCGGCAAGACACAAGCATCATTCGGCGATGCAAAGGAGCGATTCAAGAAGCGGCAGTAGAGCCCGACGTGGAAGACACCGAACTGGCGGCCGCGCACGTCGACGTTCAGACTTCGTGGGGAAATCCGCAGATGAGCGAATTTGCTCTGATTGCGACCGGCGTTGTGTTTTGTAAGCGCTAGGCCCTCGTGATCGAGGGCCTGCGTACTTCCCAGCGGGGACGGCGAATTTATCCGGACACTGCGCGCCCTCGCTTACGGAAAATTAATGATATTGGTACGGCGCGTAGTTCGCGGCCGCTCCGCCAAGGGTGTGCGTCAGCTGACAACGGGACATCAAATACTGGCGCTTTTCCCGGAGCTTCTGCGCCTTGATCCTGTCGCCGTATCTGCTCGCGATTTCGGCTTTGACTTCAAGTCTGTGCAGCTTCTTTTGATAGCCGTAGCTATTGCATTGGCCTGCGAAGGCGGGCGCGGTGAGCGCCATCAAGAGAAGAGACAGGGTTATTTTTTTCATTGTTCTGAACGGTCCCAAAAAATCTGAGTGAATGGTTCGCACGGAAGAAGTCGGGTTACCGGACCGACGCCTCCCACGCGAACCTATCGTCGTGGAATCGACTGATCGGAACAATCAGATATGTCTGAAAAAAAGTTAAAGATGGACAATGACAGGCTCGAGCGCTGGTGCAAACCGCGCGACGCGTCCGGATTTTTCAAGAAAGGGACGACTGCTATTCGATTAGACGGCTTCAAATCTGACAGGATCTTGACGTGTGGTGAAAAATTAGCACATCTACGAAAGATTTAACTTGGCAGAATCAAATTGCGAGGTGCTCCAGACGGCGATCGGGCGTCAGGATCGGAAGCCGGTCATGCGGTTGCAGCGCCGCATATCGATCGCCGTTGGGGGCCTGAGACAGTCGCAGACGAAACCGTCACTCACCGTGCTGGCGAAGCGGTGCGGAATCGAAGGATTTACTTGCGCAATGTCAAACATTAGCGTGCGGAGCACTGCCAAGGCCGCAGTCGCTCAGAGCCAATCAGCACGGACACGCACTTCGCCGCTGGCCGAAACGGTACCAAACCAGGGCGTACCTGTCGTGTCGGTCGCCAGTTGCTTTGGATCGAGCGGGAAGCGCAGGTCCATATCGAGGGCCCCCTCGTACGCGAATGCGCCGCCGAGGGTCTCGCGCCACTTTAGCGTGGCGACGTCATACACCGTACCGGCGCAATTGTCCGGGCGATCGTCGAGCCCGGTGCCGTCATAAAAGCGGACGATTGACGGCACTGCAACCACGGTTGCCCCGCTTTGGTCGACGAATTTGCAACGTGGCCCGTCTGCGGTTTGCACACTGGGCGCGAGCACGTCTACCGACACTTTCGTCGCCTTCGACGCGCCGTACTGCCGGATCGTGAGCGGCACGACGATCTCGGGATCCTGGCCGATCGAACCGGAATATTTGCCCATCGCAGCGGGGTCGCGCTCGTCGATCGCGACGCCGAATGTAAGACGTTTCAGTTCCGTGTTATCGAAAAAGGACACTTGCATGTCGACGGCCGTTCCACCGGTAGTCTGCACGATCGCGCCGATGGCATCGTCGAGCGGTTTCGTCTCGGCGTCGCCCAGCAGCGAATCCAGCAGATTCGCCGATACCACCAACTTCGATGTGCCCAAGGCAGTCGCAGTGACCTTTGATACCTTCTGCCCGCTTGCCGTCATGAACCATATGTCGGACTGCTGAGAAGGTGGAACGACGAATGATACGTTCTCCATCGTGGCCGTGGCGTTGGTGGATATCGGGCACTCCATGTTGCCGTCCGTGATACGGCAGACGGGTGGAACCGATACGAGCATTTTGCCATTCGACACGCTGATGGTGCCGCTGATCGGTGACAGCTTGAACATATTGCTGGCGCTCGGCGTCACCGTCGTTCCATAAACGTACTCGTTGGCGTATCCACAAAGGCTCCAGGAATCTCCTTTTACCCACCAATCAGCAAGCTGCTTACCACGATCTCCATCGAGAAGGGGGGAGTAGAACATACGCGCACCGAACGTCATCGGTGACTGGTTTAGAAAGGCGTCCGCTACCATCTTTCTGGCGACCGGATCCTGCACTTGAGTACCCGGCCCGCGAACGAACTGCCCCAGCGAGTTCGCGGTTTGCTGCGTAAACATAAAAATTGACGCGATTTGCATGCCGTTGACGATGTAGTCCGCGCCGACACGATTCTGTGCGCTCTTGGCGGAAAAGGGAAGGTTGGGGAAGCGCACATCCTGGCTATCCGGAACAACGATCGAGCGCGATGCACCGCCCGCCGACACCCATGCGCTGACGGCGACGTCCGGGAAATAGTCCCAAGTGGTAGCCTCCTTGAAGATGATGGCCAACTGCGTCAGTTGGGGATTCGACTTGTGAATGCGCCCAACGAGTGCGCCCGTGGTGCCAGCGGGAATGTCGGGCAAATAAAGATAATCGCCCATCTCAATCACTATTGGCGCATAGGAATGACTGGAAGTCGTGGGAGCACGGCTGCACGTAATGGCAAGCGGGTCATCGGCCGCAGCATGGGCAGTGACAGCATGGCCGAGCGCCAGCACGCCGCTCAGGCAAAGGCGAATCCCGGCGCGTAGAAAAAGTGGTTTGAGATTTGACATTTCAATGGTGAGGCGAGGAATAGACGCAGTCGGTGGGGTGCATATGACTTTTCGGCCGCCATTCCGGATTCAGGTCGACGCGCAACGCATGCTCGACATTGAGCGATGGAGCGGAGGGGGCTGCAATGAGGACCGGATAACCGAGTCGTTCCGTTAGTCACACGCAAGATGGCTTTCGTATGCTAATGGAGGGCCGCGCGATCAGAATATGAGAACCGTCCTAAATGCATCCCGCAGCGCAGATATCCGGGCAATTCCCACACGGCTTGCCGGTGGAGGCTCGGGAGGTCTCTGCGATCGCCGATGTCTCTTTGACAGGGAATGCACGAGGTGTATACCTACTGCGGTCACTCTGCTGGGGCGCCTGTCAAGATGTATCCGTCCGCGATCGAGCGCGAGGGCGGTGTGGATGTTCTCGCGCGGACTGCCGCGTCGCGTTCGTTCGCGCCCGGAAGTGAGCTGGCCGGCCGTTGTTTAATGCCCCGCGCCGGCGATAGTCGGCGATGGGCATCTCTGCTCGCTTAACGATCCGCCGAAACGGCGGACACGCCGCGGACCTCACGCTGCATGCCGGCATCTTGTCTGCGCTCGCGCGACGCATGGTTGGACCGGTCAAGATGTATCGAACCAATCGCGGTATGGCCCATTCAGCGCATGTGAGAACTCAAGCAGACGTGATTGGGCAGTGCATCGCAGGTGCGCCGCGAAACGCACCGGCAATTGTGGTCGTGATGCGCGTTGTCTTCGGTTTCGGCGCGCCCACCGGACCTGCGCGTCCAACCCATCTCGTCCTCGGCAAACCTTCTTGCGCTGATCTTCTCCTCGCGCAGATCAATGCGCTTGGGCGCGACCGTCACTCATCAGCACGGGCGCTCTACGGAGTGAACCCGTGCCCGCTCGAAGCGGATCAAGGACTTTTTAGGCCGATTCTTATATTTCATTTACCTTTCATTTGAAATAATTTGTTTCGCCGCCGTGATCTGGCAAATCCATTGAATCGGCGGTTGGTAGGACAGGTGGTCCAGAAGCATATCCCCGGGTATGGGGCTGTCGTCCGGTCATTCCAAGTCAATTGATGAAACCCTTTGAGAGATCGATATGAAGAAAACTGCAATCCGCCTCGCAGTGGCATCCGCACTCGCAGTCGCGTTCGCGGTTCCGGCCATCGCCGCGACCGTGGGCCCGGAAGAAGCCCGGGTGAAGTGGACGGCATCGGTTGTTAAGAAGTCCGACGTGACGCTGAGCGTCTTCGCGGAAGGTAGCACGACGCTCGATTTCGAGTGGAACCCGTCGAGCGAAGCATTCTCGACGCAGGACCGCACGCTGACCGTTCTCGCGGCGGGTTATGAAGGCGGCACGGGCTACAAGATCCAGGCGCAACTCACGCAGAACACGTTGAATGCCGTTGCTGGTGGTGTGAAGGATTCGCTGAAGGTCGGCGTCGATCTCGGCGGCATCGAGCTGAGCCAAAACCTCACCGACATCCTGTCGGGCACGGGCGGTGACGCGGCGCCGTCGATCGCGGCAAATGGCCTGCAGAACATGAATCTGGCAAAGGTCGGCCCGAACAAGACGCCGAACGGTTCGTACCACCAGGCGAATGGCGTGCCGGTGAAATTCTCGATCGCGGAAGGCACCGACAAGGACGGCAACCCTCTGACTGGCGCGGGTCTGTCGGGCGTCTCCGATGGCCGATACAACGGCGACGTCGAAGTGCGTTTCGTCGCGAGCTGGGAAACGCCGAGCGCGTAAGTTTCGCCGAATGCCTGCATAGATTCGGTCGAAGCAGGCTTGACTCCGGCAATGCCGGATCTCGGGGTCCAGGGGTCCGGCATTTTCTTTTTCTTTTCTTTCGGAGGACACGATGAAGCCACTCAAACTTTTGGCGCTGGCGGCCGCGCTGATGGGCGCGCAGCACGCATCGGCGATCGGCATCGGATCGTTGACGACCGAAATGCAGGAAAACGAGTTCTACGTCGTCAAGCAGATCAAGAACGACGACTCGATAGCCAAATTCGTGTCGACGGAAGTCCAGGAGATTACCAATCCGCGGCAATTGACGGTGCTGCAGGAGCAGAAAAAAGATGTACTCATCTCGCCCGCGACGGTGTTTCTACCGCCGCATCGAACGGCGGACGTCAAAATCTACTACCAGGGCAAGCGTGACGACAAGGAGCGTTACTACCAGTTGTCGTTCGTTGAACAAGCCGTGTCGTCGCAAGCGAACATCAGTGATGGTGTCAGCTTATCCGCAAAGCAGCGCATTCGGTTGAGCTCGATCCTCGTCGTTCGCCCACGCACGATCCACTTCAAATTCGAAAACGACGGCAATGGGCGCGTGAAGAACATCGGAAATACCTTCGTCCATGTCACGGCCACGGGGAAGTGCGAAGAAAAGGGAGCGACTGAACCGAAGGCGTGCAGCCGATCCACTTTCCTGCTTCCGGGTGAGTCGGGAGACATGCGCAAGGAAAAGGGCCTCGTATCCCTTCAAGGTATTGGCGTCTGGAAAGGCAGCGAATACCAGTATTTTCCGATGAATGCTGCGCCGTCGAAGGTCGTAGCAAAGTAAGCAAATCACGGTTTCGTTACGTGACTCAACAGAGATTCAATTTGGACTGCGAATGAAAAAGTCGACAATGACAGCGCTTAACGTCGCCATATCCCTAGCGGGAGGATGGGTGTCGTCGGCTGTGCTTGCGGCGGATCATTCGGTGATGTTCGATCGGGGCGCGCGGGAAGTCGAGAATCCCGACGCTGACCGGCGTCGCTACGCGTCTGCACACGCCGTCAACGTCGACGCGATCACGGCCTCGGAACACGCATCGGCGTCCGTGCCTGAGTCGAACACGGAACCGGGCAGCGACGCTCGCTTGTTGCATCCGGAGAATGCCGAGTACGCGCCTGATCCTGCGGATGGTACACATGCCGATGGCACATTGGCTGCCGGTCAGTACACTTTCCCTGACAACCTGCTCGGCGCACTCGAGCAGGGTGTCGAAGTGCCCGTGCGGCTCAAGACCGACAGCGGTTCGGAGGAAGCGGGCCGTGCGACCGTCAAGTACGATGGTCGCACGCTGACGCTGGTCGACTTCAACCTCGCGAAGATCGCCATCACGGATGCCGCGAAGCAGAGGGTTGCGGATCACTACGGTAAGCCGCTGCGCGTGGTCGCGGAAACGTCGACCGCACGCGAGGACGCATCGGACGTCGAGCTGGAATTCAATCTGCGGACGTTCGAACTGGTCGCGGAACTGCCGAGGGATGCCTATGCAAGCGAAGGCGCGCCGCGCCTGCATATGCTGCCCGACAGTACCGAGAAGCATCCGAGTGGTGTGCTGAACTACGACATGTCGGTCGTGAAGAACGCCAGTGCCGATGCGAACGGCTACCTCCACGTGCAGTCGGTCAGTGCTATTGGTGTCAATCACGCGTATGTTGAAGGCGACATTCGCAGCGGCGACGATTTCAACCTGTATGAAGCGCGGCTGGAACGTGACTACCGCGGTGTAGCGATCACGGCCGGCTATCTGAGCACTTGGTCGATGAACGCGCTGGGACAGACGACGTTCCTTCCGGGCGGGCGCTTCCTTGGCGTCAGCGCGGGCACCGCGAGCCGCTCGGAGTTGAACGACGGCTCGCTGGCGCGCACGCCGATCTTCGCGTTCATGCCCGCATCGGGCGAAGTGCAGATCCACCGCGACGGCAAGCTGATCAACGTTCAGCATCTTCCCCTCGGCAACCAGGAAATCGATACGCGTCAGTTGCCAGTCGGGAGTTATCCGATTCGCGTGGACGTCGTTGTCAACGGTCGCGTGGTGTCGTCCCGGAATGAGCAGGTTTACAAGCCGAGTAACGGCGGTACGGGTGCGGACACGCAGTATCAGTTCTATGTCGGCCAGTATGTTGCGAACAACGTCGGGGGACGTGGTTCGATCAGCCGGCAGCTAGTCGGCGCGAGCGGCAAGATGGCGACTCGGCTCGGTACGTTTCACGGTAGTGCCTATTATTTTGACGGCCTGGCCGCCGCCGAACTGCGTTATCAGCGGAGTTTCAAGTACGGTAACGTCGGCATCGACACGGGAGCGACGAGCGACGGCGGATTGCGCCTGAATGCGAATGCCGCGGCTAACATTGGGCCGGTCGGCGCATGGGCGAACTACATGTTGACGACCGGCAGCACCGCGAAGAACGGCGTATACAATCAGCGCACACTGAGTTTCGGCTCGAACGTTAGTGTTTCGCGAATGTTCGGTTGGGCCAACAACGCGACGCTCAACGTGAGCGGTAGCGTATACCAAGGCGGCGGTCAGGACTATCGAATCGACTGGAGCCAGGACATTTACGCGAACAAATGGATGCGCGTGATGCTCAATGGCGGCCAGATGTTCAGCAGGAATACCGGCGGCATGGGCCGTAAATGGAACAACGCGTTCTACGTCGGCCTGAATGCGACGTTCTCGTTCGGCGACGCGGGCATCGACTATTCGCGCTCGCTCGATACCGAGCAGATCGGTGCGCACGTCGGCTGGCGGCCGGAGCGTATTGCTGGCGTCGACTATCTGTCGGCAGGGGTCAACCGCTCGCGTTCACTGTCGAGCGATTATGGCAACCCGACGAGCACCCAGGCGCATCTGGGCGCGCAGGGCCACAACCGCTGGTTCGGCTGGCAGGGCAACGTGAACATCGACGACACAGGCGACGCCAGCGGCACGGCCGCGATGCAGGGCAGTGTCGGGTGGAACATGCGCGGCATCGGGTTCAACAGCAAGAAGGGCGAAAGCGGTGTGATCGTCGGTGTGGACAAGTCGGCACGCGGCAACCTCGAGATGGTGTCCACGAACGGGGCATTGGCGCTCGATTCGCGTTCCACGTTCGTTCCTCTGACGGGATACCGCGAACACCGCGTGAAGATTCGCACGCGTCGTGACACGCCGGAAAATTTCGATATCCAGGAAGGCGACGCTAAGCTCGTGCTGTATCCCGGCAACGTCGCGTCGATGACGCCGAAGGTCCGCCGGCTGGTAACGGTGTTCGGCGTGCTGACCGAAAACGGCTTGGTGAAGCCGAACACGGAAATTCGCAACCACATCGGCAAGGCTACGACCGCGGCCGACGGCGGTTTCGTGATCGACGTCGATACCGCCTATCCGGTCATTCAATACGAGACCGATGCCGGCGGAACGTGTGAGATCGACGTTGACCTCAGCAAGGCGCAAGGCGCGCTCTGGGTTGATCAGGTCGAATGCAAACCAAAAAGCGTGGCCGATGCGGGTCCAGTTCGGCGCCGCGAAGGCTGATGCCGAAGCAAAAGAAGGAGGTATGTTCATGTGCGCGGCCGACGTAGTCGGTCGCGCATCCATTTTTGTCGGGTAACGCGCGATGCCGGGCCGACTGGCTGAATTGAAGCGGGTGAGATGCGCATGCGCGGACCAGTAACCAGTGAGGAATCGATTGAGGCAATTCGCAGCGTTCGTGATGTTGGCCTGGTCCTGCACCGCGCAGGCATTGTCCGTTGGCGACATGACCTATTTCATGGGGTCCGGGAAAGACTATCTCGTTCGCGAGGTCGTGAACGACAGCGACCAGACGCGCGTGTACGGCGTGTCAGTGGAGGAAAGCGCTCCACCGTATGGCGACGTCGCGACCTGGAAGCCCAAAGGCGGCGACTTGATGTACGCGCCGAAGCAACTCGTGTTGCGCCCGAACATGAGTGGCTGGTTGCGTCTCTATTTCAAAGGTGTCAGTGACGACTCGCCACGCTATTTTCGCGTAACGTTCCGGGAGGAGCGCGCTGTTTCGATCGATACGGATGCAGTCAAGGTGAAACCGCGTCTGGAGTTGCAGACAATTCTAGTCGTGCAGCCCAGGTCGCCAAGGCAGGCTTATCGGGTCGACGGGACGGCATTCGTTAATACAGGAAACACGGTCATGCTAGCAACCGCGCATGGCGAATGTACGCTTTCGACCGTTTGCATGCGGGACCGCTATTTGTCGCCTGGCGAATCGCTCGATCTGGTCGGGCTGAGTCCAGTTGGCAGCCCAGTCAGGGTCGTCTTGGCAAACGGGACGGACACGCATGAAGTAAAAGTGGTGCCGGTGAATCAATTTGACCGTGTCGTCTCATTCGCAAATCGGCCTTCCACTGTTCTCCCGGACGGGTTCACTGGCCCGCAATACGATGCTCGAGCTAAACCTAACGAAGTCGAGCAGTGAGCGCCGGCCTTTGACATCAGCCATCGAGGCGACTCCTGAGGACAATGCCGCGGTGAAAAGCGACGTTGTATAAGTTCGGCGGGCCGAGTCGCCAGGGTGCCATCAGCAAAGTGTCTGGAGCCGTCTTCGCGTGCGTCCTGTCACTCATCGACCAATCGACGATACGGCAGGGTGAAAAACCATGACCGCGGCGACGAACGGCCAGCCTTCGGCGGCCCAGATGTAGGTAAGGTCCGCGACGCATTTCTGATTCGGTGTATCGGTTTCCAATTGACATCGTAGATGATCTGGCGCGATGCCGTGGGCGGCCGGGGCCTCCGAGCTTGTGTCCAGTAGAACAGGGAAGGCCAAAAACCGAACACCAATTCTCGGCACTGCAAAAGAAATCCAAGCGGTTCAGTCTGCGAAACACTAACCCTCACTTGTGCCCAGACTTATTAAAGCAGATCAGAGTTATTCATTGATTGCTAACAGTCCTTCGTGAAGTCATGGCGCCGATGACGGCGCTTTTCATTTTTAGGACAAGTCTTATATTGCAGCATCAATTTGTAATACAGAATTCCGACCAAACAACGTGCGCAACAACGCGATCGACCGCTGACAAGTTCGTGCGCGACACACCTCTCATGCCTTCTTTATGCAGGTGTTGCATTCTCAGGGCCTTCCATACGTAACACCTGAGACCGGCAGCAGCGTGGTGACCCGACGGACATCCTGCGGGATTCCGACGGCGACACTTGAACGAGAGGCGAATTGTCGGGCTTTGTGTGATGCATCGAATGAGTCGAGGTTCTGTTCGCGACGCGGCGGCGCCTCGCGATTCATTCCGTCAGCGTCGTCACATTTCTAAGCTGCATCCATCATGAAAAATATACACGCTTCGCGCTGGACCCAATGGTGTTCGCTCTGTCGTGCATTGCTTCTGGCCGTCTGCGTGGTCTCGCTGCCGGGCGCGGTTGCGTCGACGCTTTGGCAGAAACCGGTCTTCACCGATGAAGAGCTGCGATGGATCGACGCACACCCGGTCGTTCATATAGCAGTCGAGGCGAACTGGAGTCCACTCGAATATCTCCACAACGGACAGCATGCTGGTCTTGTCGCCGGTTACCTGAACGCGATTTCGAAAATGACCGGACTCACGTTCGACACGGTGCCCGGGACGGAATGGGGGCGCGCGTACGACGCGCTCGCTACCGGCAAGGTGGATTTGCTGCCAGGCGTCTGGCGAGAGTTGGTATCCGACCGTGTCGGCAGCGGCGCGCTCGTCAGTTCGCCTTATCTGGTCGGTCGGCTGACTGCCGTGACACGTGACAATTCCGCGATGGTTTTCAGTCTGAAGCGGCTCGAAGGCCGACGCCTCGCGATCAAGGGGCGCGGCGCGGTCGAATACTTTGCTCGTCATAGCGGTGTTGCGCTCGACGTACTGACGTTCGACACCGAGGAACTCGCACTTGCCGCGGTGGCCAACGGCGAAGCCGATGCCGCGCTTGGCATCGACGTCACGATCCTGCCGCTCGTTCGCCGGCAATTTCCGGGGCAGCTTTACATGTCCGGCATGCTGGCGGATCGCTCCGTGTCGCTGGCCATGCTCACGCGCGCCGATCTGCCGATTCTGGCGTCGATCATCGACAAGTCGCTCGCGGCGATTCCGGCGAGCGAAGCCGCTGCGATCACGCGGGACTGGGTTGAACTCGGCGACTACGGCAAGCCGACACTACGCTCAATCCTGCATTATCGCGCGCCGCAGGTGGTCGCGATTGCCGCGACGTTGCTGATATTCGCGGTGTTCGCCTATCTCTCCTGGAAATCCCGCGCGGCGGCGATTCGCAGCAAGCGGGACAAGGCGATGTTCCTCGCGTTCGTGAGCCACGAAATCCGAACGCCGATGCAGACTGTTCTGTCGTCGCTGGATTTTCTGCGGCGCTCGCGGTTGCCGCCACGACAGGCCGATCGCGTGGATGCGGCCGTGTCCGCGTCGGAAACGCTGTTGACGCTGCTGGACGACATACTGGAATACTCCCGCCTCGAGTCGAGCAAGGTGACGTTCGACGTGCAGGTAGTCGAACTCGAGTCGTGGGCCCGGGAAACTGTCGATATGGTGCGCTGGCGTGCCGAACCCAAGGGAATCGCGATGGCGCTGGACATCGAGATCCCGCCGGCGCTGCATGTCGAGATTGATCCGGTCCGCGTGCGCCAGATCGTGCTGAACCTACTGGTCAACGCAATTCACTTCACGGACGGCGGCAGCGTGACGTTGCGCGTTCGAATTGCCACGACCCGCCGAGGGCGAAGCAGCACGCTGCTACTGGACGTTCGCGACACCGGGGTCGGCATTGCTGCCGATCAATTCAAGCATCTGTTCGATGGGTTTTGGCAAAATGATCGCGCCGCACGTTCCGACGGCGCCGGCAGCGGGCTCGGCCTCGCGATCTGCCGTGAACTCGTCGAGTTAATGGGGGGAACGATCACGGTCAGCAGTACACCGCGTGTCGAGACCGTCTTCTCGGTCAAGCTGCCGGTCGCAGTCACGGATCGCACGTCGTCGGCCCGGTTAACCGCCTGGACGCCTGTGCGCACACCAGCGTCCGCCGCCCAACCATGCCGGGAAGTGCCGTACATCCTGATCGTCGATGATCACGAGGCCGTCCGGGCCTCGCTGCAGGATCAATGTGAAGCGCTTGGCTGCGTCGGCATCATCGCTGACACGGGGGAGACCGCGTTGCAGCAACTCGCGCGCACGCATGTCGACATGGTGCTGCTGGATTGCAATCTCCCGGACGTAGATGGCTACGCGCTCGCACGTGCGATCCGTCAACGCGAGTCTGCAGGAAAGGGGCGACACGTTCCGATCATCGCCATATCGGCAATCACCGGCGACGCGCACAAAGTGCGCTGCTTCGAGAGCGGCATGGATGGTGTGCTCGGCAAGCCGCTGCGGCTCGAAGCATTGCGGCAGATGATCGCCATGTGGTGTCCTGCGTATGCGGGTATTGCACTGGATCAGGCGGCAGCCTCATAGGCTTATGCGCGCGTGCTGCAGGGCTTCGATTCGCCTGAATCCGGTGTCGCCGTTTCGGCGCGATGCTGGCGCAACAAATCATCATGAAGCGGGCCGACATTGCTCGGAATCCCGTCGGATACCGCTTCCAGCATCCGCTCGAGTTCGGCTGCCAGGTTACTCGTCCCGGCATGCCCGGCAATCGCGGCCGCCCCTTTGATTCTGTGCGCCATATAGCGCGCCTTCTCAGCATCGCCGGCCGAGAGCGCGGTGCTCAGAGATGCCAGATCCGCGTCGATACTTCGACGGTAGATCTCGGAGAATTCCCGACCTGCTATGGGTGTTGGTTCGACAGACGGCTGATGCCTGCCAAGCTTGCTTGCCGGGCACCAAAGATCGATCATCTGCCGAAACGCTTCGAGCCGAAGCGGCTTGCCGAGCACACCATCCATGCCGCTGTCGAAGCAGCGCTCACGATGCGCATCTTCCGTCGACGCCGAAATCGCGATAATCGGTGTGCGCGCCTGCCCGCGTTGCTGCTCGCTGGCGCGCATGCGCTGTGCGACCGTGTAGCCGTCGAAGTCCGGCAGGTCGCAATCGAGCAGCACCATGTCGTACTGAGCACGCTCGAACCGATCGAGCGCTTGCGCGCCGTTGCCGGCGATGGCCGAACGGCACGCGAGCGCATCAAGTTGATGCTGGATCGCATGTTGAACGGCTTCGTGATCGTCGACGACCAGAATCATCGGACCTTCGTCGACTCGCTGGGAAGCCCGGGTATCGGTCGTGTCGACTTCGCGTGACGGGGCCTCCGGCGCGGCCGCATCCCGGCCGGCTACCCAGGGGGTACGTTGCGCAGGCAGGATCACGGTAAAGATCGTGCCCTTGTCGGGGCTGCTGCTGACGGTAATCACGCCGTTCATGAGCCCAACCAGTTCGCGGCAGATCGACAGACCCAGGCCGCTGCCGTTCACGCGACGGCTGCCCGGCTCCTCGACGCGCTGATAGGGCTCGAAGATGCGGCTCTGACGCGCGGGCGGGATGCCGATCCCGGTATCGCGGACCTCGATCACAAGTGAACCGGCAGTGTTCGGCTTGCCTTCAAGGTAGTCGACACGCAGCCAGATCGACCCCTCCGACGTAAACTTGATTGCATTGACGAGCAGGTTCAGCACGATCTGCCGCGTGCGGACCTGATCGATCAGCAAGGTCAAATCGGCAGGACAGGCGAGTTCAATCGCAAGGTTCAGTCCTTTCTCGTCGACCCTCCAGCGCACCATGTCGGCGCTGCGCCGCAACCACGCGTCAATTTGCGTTGGTTCGGGCGTGAGTGTGACGTTGTGCGATTCGAGTCGCGAGTATTCGAGCACGTCATCGAGCAGCGTCAGCAGCGATTCCGAGGCGGCAACGGCTGCATCCGCTCGGCCCGCCTGTTTCGGCGTGAGCTGCGACTGCTGCAGCAGCTCGAGCGACGAAAGGATCGTGTGCATCGGCGTGCGGATCTCGTGGCTGATGAACGCGAGGAACATTGCCTTTTCGCGCTCGCTGCGAACCGCAGCGGTGCGTGCGCGCCACGAAAGGAACGCGATGGCCGCCAGCGCGAACACGGTGGCGCCGGCCGCAACGACCTGCCAGCGTCGGTAGTAAAGGATTGAGCGCAGCGTCGGTTCGCCGTAGTCGGTCAATTCCATCCATTGGCGCACAATCTCCTCGCCCGTGCGAGCGGGAATCGCGGCCAACGACTTATCGAGAATGGACGCGAGCACGGGCATGTCGCTGCGGGTTGCCAGGGCCAGCGCATATGGCCGCTCCGGCAGGCCGCCCGCCAGGAACAGCTGACCCAGGAACTGCCGGCGTAGCAACGGCAGGATTGACTTGTCTGGGCCGACGGCCACATCTGCTGTGCCGTCGAGGACGGCCGCGAGCGCGTCCTGTTCGTCGTCATAGGTCAGCAGCGTCACGGGCAGGCCGCTCTGGCGAATCGCATACTCCAGCCCCCCGTTGCCCTTGATCGCGATCCGTTTGCCGGCCAGATTGCGGGAATCGACGAACAGGTTCAGGTGCTCAGGCGCGACCACGACCATCGTGCCGACGAAGTACGGTCGGCCGACAATGATGCCGTCGCGATACATCGACACATCCGCGCTTTTCGATACGTCGGGCACCACATCGATCTTGCCGGAGATCAAGGCGTCGTGCGAGTCCGCCCATGACAGGCCATCGACATACTCGAAGCGCAATCCGCTCACGCGCGAAATCGCATCGAGGTACGACGGCACGATGCCGACTACCTTCCCGTGGTCGCGAAATTCGAATGGGCGCCAGTGTGGATCGATTGTGGTGCGCACCACCGGATGCGCGGCAATCCACGCCTTCTCTTCAGTTGTGAACTGCGGCGAATTGCTTGCCCATCCGAACGTGGGCGTCAGCCAGACGAGTGCGCTCATTAATACGGCACATCGTTTCAAACTCAGCTTGCTCACGTTGTTCAACCAGATTGTTGGCCGGTTTGCCATGGACGGTCCTCAGACGAGTATCGGGCGCTGAGATGGCCGCAGGTAAAAACCGTAAAACGAGACCGACATCATAGGTCGCGCGTTGCGGAAACGCAATGCGGCACTGCGGCCACATCACCTTCAGATTTGGTCGCCAGGGTTAAAAATTGCCCCAAAAGCCGGTAAGCTAGTCGAAATAATCATGGATGGCATCCCGCGACAATAACGGGGCTAGCCGTTTCGCGCCGTATACAACAACGATAGGTGTAACTATGGGGCCTGGGCACCAGCCGATCCGCGTCGTGATTCTGGACGACCATGCCATCGTCCAACTCGGGATTGCAAGTTACCTGACCGAGAAGAACTCCATCGAGCTGGTAGCGAGCTTCGCGAAGTCGCGCGACCTGATTCGCTGGCTCGAATCGAACCGCGCCGATGTGGTGCTGCTCGACTACACGCTCGGTCCCGACGAGATCGATGGCCTCGATCTCGTCAAGCTCATCAATACGCGCTTCCCCGATTGTCGGATGCTGATGATGTCGAGCAGCGATTCGTCAGCGACCGTCAACATGACGATGCGCGCAGGTGCGCTCGGTTTCTTCGGCAAGAGCGAGGATCTCGGCGAACTCGCCCGCGCGATCCGCCTCGTGGCAAGTGGTCAATCATTCATAAGCGCCGAACTCTCGCACCGGATCACGTGGGGCACGACGACAGATTCACGTGGGGCCGAACCGAGGACCGCTAGCGGCGACGATTCACCGTCGTCCGATTCTGGGCCGGCGGCGGATTTTCTGCTCAGCCCGCGCGAGCATGAAGTGTTGCGGTGCTTTCTTGCCGGTATGTCCGTGTCCGAGATCGCGTCGAAATTCTTCCGAAGTCCCAAGACGATCAGCGCGCAAAAGCAATCCGCCTATCGTAAACTCGGTATCCGCAACGATGCCGAATTGTTCGCTGTCCGCAACTTGATCGAGAAGAACTGAATCAACTCCGGTCACATTTCACGCATCGCCATCGCGATCCGCTCCATTGCAGCCATCGCAGCTTCCTGCGCGGGATTGCCAGCGTCCGGTCAGCTTGCGATCGGTCGGAAATCGGACATCTGAACTTGGCGAGAACCGGACATTTGTATTTGTGTGAATTTAAATCGGTAATCCGAAGCGTGAACTCTACATGCGGAGTACCATTCGCTGAGCGTCAGCAGCGTTTGCGAGATTCACGAATATGACCACGACGATAGTGTCATGCGGTGTCGAGCCATTTGGTTCTTGCTAAACCATGAATATAATGTGTCTGTCGAGGTCGACGGGTCTTCGCTCAAGCCCAAGGCCATTTCAACCACTGGTCAATCTTCTAAATCGGAGTCCCTGCACATACATGGCTACCTATCTCGAGTTGAAAGCCCAAGCCGAAGCGCTGGCACAGCAAGCGGAAGAAGTTCGACTTGCTGAACTGGACAGCATCATCACGACGATCCGTGAACAGATCGCCGAATATGGCATCACGCCGGAGCAGCTTTTCGGGCGGCGCCGTGCGGTTGCGACGAACGTGAGTGCGCCGGTTGCTCCGAAGTATCGCGACCCGAAGACTGGCGCAACATGGAGCGGTCGTGGCCGGGCCCCTCAATGGATTGCGGGAGCAAAGAATCGCGACCGGTTCTTGATCAAATAGTGAGTCGAGTTGCCGGTTGAGCACAAAACCGCTAACGCTTGCCGATGGGAAATACTGGGCGACGTGTCGCGAGCGGACGGTCTTCGCTGCCACGGCAAACGGATACGGCGACGTATTTCCCGGTGCAGACGTGATCGTCAAGGATGGTTGGGCTTCCTTCACCCGTGACGGCGTCGAAGTGTGGAACTGCAGCGCGCGATACGCCGCAGCTCACTTCGACGTTCGGCCCGCTTAGGAAAATCCGCGGATGAGCGAACTTGTTCAGATTGCGCCCGGCGTTGTGTTCTCATCCGATGTGCTTGGTGCCGATTGGGTGCGAAGGTATCGACCGGACGACGGGCGTTCTCAGACCACGGACAGGCCGAGCCTGACGCTACGAGAGGGCGATCAAGCAGTTTGCACCAGCACACCGGCCCAGTTATCGTTGTTGTAGAACACCGTGGATGACGGGCACCTTGCCAGTCGGGCCCGGCTTCAGAACAGGCGAAACGCCCCCGTCCGTTTCCGGTCCGACTACTGTTTACGCGTCGTTCAACCAGGGCATTTCTACCGGTGACACGACCAGTTGCCGGAAGTCTCGCTTCAAATCGAAGATGAACCCGACCAGGATCATGGACTCGGCGTAGGGAATCGGAAAGACCTGCGGATTTTCCGGCGTCCGCAGGGGGCGCTCGGGCGTGTCCACTGTCGCCGCGGCGTTTTCGCGAACGCTTTCCAGTTCGTCAGCCATGGCCAGGCCACCGACTTTCAGTACACGGCTGCGCAGGTCGCTGTACGGTTCGATGCGCGGAGCGTCTTCGTGGTATTCGGGCACTTCATAAACGAACCAGGACATTGTCGTCTCCCATGAGAAGGGGCGCTATTCTAACGCGGCGCGACGCCGACATCGCCTAGAGTCGTGCAAGCGTGTCGTGATCGGCCTCGCCGCCGAAATATTTCTCGAGCGCCTCCACGAACACCGCGTTGTCGGGAGTCGCATGCGCGAACAACGTGACCGACGACCGGAATTTGAGGTAATCCGGATACCCGAAGATCGTCTGGATCGACTTGCCTTCGACCTGATTGACCAGTCGTGTGCATTCCCGCAGCCTTTCGCCAAGCAGCGGATGCTGAAGATACGCGACGGCTTCGGCCAGTGTCGAGATCGCGTATCGTTGCGCCATCGCGCTTTCGCCAAGCCCTTCGATCTGCGGAAACACGAACCACATCCAGTGACTTCGCTTGTGTCCGTGCCTGAGCTCGTCGCAGACCTGCGCATACACCGAATCCTGTGCGTCGACAAAGCGCTGAAGATCATGGGGATCGTCCATTTCGCCCTCCGTCCGTTCCGGCGCGGAAAGCCGCCGGAACATCTATTGTGAGCGCGACCCGGATGGTGTGCAAACGCCGCCTTGACCGTGCGCTCCGTTGGCTGCGCATCGCGTCCCGCGGCGGCGAGATCGAATTTGCTGCAGTGCACTGCACCGCGTTCGATCGTTGCCGGCGACGTCGCGCATGCCGCCGGATGGCGATGCGTCGGCAACGGGCGTAGCATTCAGACATGCGGCCGGCCGCGATTCTCGCTGACGGATCGGCGGCACACCCCCGTCCGGTCGCGGCCGGCCATGCATGACGGCCCGGCAAAGGAAGCTTCGATGCGCTCGCAAGCAACGTCCGTCCCACGCCTGAGACGCTATGGGATCGCGGCTGCGATCGTCATCGCCTGCCTGATCGTTGTCGGGCGCATCACCGGTCTCCTGGTCGATTGGCTCTGGTTTTCGTCGATCGGCTATGCCGGCGTCTTCTGGACGATCCTGTCCGCAAGAGTGCTGCTGTTCGTCTCCGTGTTCGCCGTGTCGGCGGTCGCGATCGGCGCGTCGGGGTGGCTCGCGCATCGTTATGCCAGGCCCGTCGATGTCTGGCAGGTAGCGGACACTTCGTCGACGCGGGCGGAGGATGTCCTGCGGGCGTTGGCAGGGGAGGTCGCGTCGCGCATTCCCTGGCGCGCGGTCATCGCTGCGGCCGCCGTCATTCTCGGGCTTGCGATCGCCGCCGGTGCGATGTCGAGCTGGGATGTTGCGCTTCGTTTTCTGCATCGGGTGCCGTTCGGCGCGCACGATCCGATCTTCGGCAAGGACATCGGTTTCTATCTGTTCGCGCTCCCCGTCTGGATCGTGCTGAAGAACCTGCTGCTGCAAGTGGTCGTCTGCTGCGCGATCGTCGCAGGCGGCGTCTACTGGCTGCGCGGCGACATCATGCTGCGCCCGCCGAAGGGGTTTTCGTCGGCCGCCGCGGTTCACGGGTCGGCGCTGCTGGCACTCTTCTTCCTGGTGAAAGCCTGGTCCTGGTGGCTCGAACGCTTCCTGCTGCTATACGACAACAACGGTGTCGTGGTCGGTGCCGGCTATACGGATGTCCACGTGATGCTGCCGGTGTTGTGGCTGCTCGTCGGCCTGGCCATTGGGGCGGCCGTTGCGATGGTGGTCAACATGCGCCGGCCCGGCTATCAGTTGCCGGCCGCTGCGATGCTGCTCGTGTTCGGCACTTCGTTTGCGCTCGGCATCGTCTATCCCGCGCTGTTCCAGCGTTTCTACGTCAAGCCGAGCGAACTGCAGCTCGAGACGCCCTATATCCGGCACAACATCGCGTTGACGAGGCAGGCTTACGGTCTCGCGCAGATCGAGGTCAAACCGTTCGCGGCCGAGCAAGGCCTGAATCTTGCGTCGCTGCAGGCCAATCGCGCGACCGTCGACAACATCCGCCTGTGGGATGTGCAGCCGCTGATGGATACCTATGCGCAGTTGCAGGAAATCAGGACCTACTACAAGTTCTTTTCCGTGGATATCGATCGCTACCGTCTCGACTCCGGCTACCGGCAGGTCATGCTGTCGGCGCGCGAACTGGAGCATACGATGCTGCCGGAGAACGCCCGAACCTGGGTGAACCTGCATCTTCTGTTCACCCACGGCAACGGCATCGTGATGTCGCCGGTCACGGAGAAATCCACGGAAGGCTTGCCGTCGCTCTATCTGCGCGACATTCCGCCTGTCTCCGATGGCGGACCGGCGATCAACGAACCGCGCATCTACTTCGGTGAAGGCGGGCAGGGCTATGTGATCGTGAAGGGCAGTGTGCCCGAATTCGACTACCCGAAGGGTGACAGCAACGTCTACACGTCCTACAGCGGGCGCGACGGTGTCGCGATCGGCGGAGCGATACGACGGAGCCTGTTCGCATGGCAGTTCGGCGATCCCAACATCCTGCTGACGCACTACATCACGAACGAGAGCAGGATCCTCCTTCACCGCAACATCCGGGACCGGATACGCACGATTGCACCGTTTCTCGCGCTCGACCACGACCCCTATGTCGTGGCGAGCAACGGACGCCTGTTCTGGATGCAGGACGCCTATACGACCAGCCGCTGGTTTCCGTATGCGCCGCCCGGCGTCGGCGATGGCGCCAACTACATTCGCAACGCGGTCAAGGTGGTGGTTGACGCGTACAACGGCACGGTCGACTTCTACGTCAGCGATCCTTCCGATCCGCTGGTGCGGACTTACGCGCGCATCTTCCCCGGCGTGTTCAAGCCGTTCGACGCGATGCCGCAGGATCTTCAACGGCACATCCGCTACCCCGAGGATCTGTTCCTGATCCAGGCGAATCTCTACCGCGCTTATCACATGGATGCGCCGGAAGTGTTCTATAACCGCGAGGACCTCTGGCAGTTTCCTCGCGCGCTGGGCGATATCGACGGGGGCGACGCCGCGAACCGGCAGATGGCGCCGTACTACACGATCATGAGGCTGCCCGGCGACGCGCAGGCCGGCTTCGTGCTCATGCTGCCGATGGTGCCGAGCCAGCGCGAGAACATGATCGCGTGGCTGGCCGCGCGTTGCGATCCGCCCGGGTACGGCAAGCTGATCGTCTACGCGTTCCCCAAGGAAAAGCTGATCTACGGGCCATACCAGATCGAGGCGCGCATCCAGCAGAGCACGGAAATCTCGCAGCAGATCTCGCTGTGGAACCAGATGGGCTCACGCGTAATCCGCGGACATCTCGTGGTCGTTCCGATCGAGCACTCGATCCTCTACGTGTCGCCGCTCTATCTGCGCGCGGCGTCGGGCCAATTGCCCGAACTGAAACGGGTGATCGCCGCCTATGGCGATCGCGTCGTGATGGAGGAAAACCTGGGCGAGGCGCTCGCGGCGCTCTTCAAGGAGACGAGGCCGGGACCGGCGGCGGCGCCGGCGGGCGGCGCAGCGGATGTGCGCGCCCGTGACGCGCTCGCCCATTACGATCGTGCGATCGAGCGGCTGAAGGCGGGGGATTGGGCCGGCTTCGGCGCGGAACTCGATGCGCTCCGACCGTTGCTCGAAGCGCTCGGCGCCGTTCGAGCGGACAACAAGCAGTGAGGGTGACGCCGGTCAGGTCAGCGGTGGCGCGTGCCCATGATCCTCCAGATTTCGCGCGTCGTCGTATTCCCGCGAAATATCCTTGTTCGTGTAGTCCCCGAGCTTCGATGCGGCAACCAGGCTCAGCACCGCGCACGCCAGCACATACACCGCGATCGCATACCCCGAATGGTAGTAGGCAAACAGCGCCGTCGCGATCAGCGGTGCCGGACCGCCTGCAATGACCGAAGCGAGCTGATAACCCATCGACGCACCGCTATACCGCAACCGCCCGGTAAACGACTCGGCAATCAATGCCGCTTGCGGCCCATACATCATCGAATGCGGGACCAGCGACAGCACGATGGCCGCGAAGATCCATATCGGATTCCGGCTATCGACCATCGCGAAGTAGAGAAATCCGAACACGCCGACGGTGGCCGCGCCGATCATGTACATCCGCCGCCGCCCGATCAGATCCGACACGTGTCCGAACAGCGGAATGGTGAAGAATTCGACCACGGACGCCACCAGCACCGCCGTCAGCAGCAGCTCGCGCGTGGCGCCCAACGCCGTAATCCCGTAAGTGAACACGAACGCGGTAAAGATATAGAACGGCGCCTGTTCGGCCATTCGCGCAAACGCCGACAGCACGATATCCCTCGGCTGCTTGCGCAGCACTTCGAGCATCGGCGTTTTCTCGATCCGGCGCTCGGCCAGCAGTTTCGCGAAGATCGGCGTCTCGAGGATATTCAGGCGGATGTAAAGCCCGATTGCGACCAGTACGATGCTGAGGAAAAACGGAACGCGCCAGCCCCACGTGAGGAAACTGCTGCCGGAAAGCCAGCTCATGGCCAGCACGGCGAGGTTGGCGAGGAACAATCCCGCCGGCACGCCGAACTGCGGCCACGACGCGACGAAGCCGCGATGCGCATTGGTGCGCGCCCACTCCATCGACATCAGGACCGAGCCGCCCCATTCACCGCCGACGCCGACGCCCTGGATGAAGCGCAGCACCGTGAGAAAAACGGCGCCCCAGATGCCGATCGTTGCATAGATCGGAACGAAGGCCACGGCGAACGTGGCGAGCCCCATCAGCAACAGGGTCACGATCAGCGTGGCCTTGCGTCCGATGCGGTCGCCGTAGTGGCCGAAGATCGCCGCGCCGACCGGCCGCGCGACAAAGCCGACGGCATAGATCAGGAACGCCTGCAGCGTGCCGACGAGCGGGTGGGACTGGGGGAAATACAGTTTTGCGAAGACCAGGCCGGTGACCGTGCTGTAGAGGAAAAAGTCATACCATTCGATCGTGGTGCCAATCGTGCTGGCGATGACGGCGCGGCGCAACTGGCGCCGGGCTTCCTCGTCGGAGAGGGGCGTGGCCGCGGATTGCATGGCAGCCATTTTGATATCTCCCGAAAAAGGGCGACTCAGAAATTAACCATACGCCCGGCGATGGGTTCCGGCAAGTGCAAGTCATGAATGGATTACGGCGCGTTCAATCCTTTCAATAAGAAGTCCTGATATAGCGATCGACCAACTTAAGACGCGGGCGCGCATGTCGATGAAAGCGCGGGTTCGTGAGGGAATCGTCGTAGAACGCACGGCTATCATCAATCGGATTCACGGTATCTCTTGAGCGAAGTCGGGGTGGTGCGCATGACACGGACGAAATTCTGGACAGCGACGCCTTCCCGGAAATCGCATCGCTTCGCCTACAAGGTGTGACAGGCAGGATGCGCACGTCGCCACAAAGTAAAAACATGTCATCCATAGGACTTGTCTGATGTGGCGGGCCTCGGATCAGGCGTTGGTCCCATATCTCGCTTTGTAAGGATTTTATAAGATACCGATCAAGAGATTTCGCATGGCGACCTTGAGCTCGAGATGCCGGTGGGATTCCATATTTTCAATGTGTGACGACAGTTTGAGTCCAGGTCGGAATTTCAAATGAGAAAATTTGGCGTAAAAACCATCTTCGCGAACGATAGGCCGTTGACGCTTGCCGGAATGGAATATGTCGCGAGGAATACCAACGCGATCGATTTGATTGCCATATGCAGGACACCACAGAATTTGATCGAGTCGATGTCTCGCATGCATTGCGATGTCGTGGTCATCGATTTTGCGATGCGGGGCAACGGGCAAATTGAAGGACTCGCTCTGCTCGGATATCTGAGACGCACCTATCCGAAGGTCGGGATTGTCGCACTGGTCACGCATGAGAATCCCGTGATCCTCCGATCGATTCTCGATCGGGATGTCGCGAGCGTCGTCAGCAAGTTCGACGACGTCGGCCATATCGTCACCGCGATCCATTCATGCTTTGGGAGCGGCAGTTATCTGTCGCCGCTGATCAAGCGTTCGCTCGAGCTGGTCGAGTGCAGTAGTAATCAGCGTGTATCGAAGCTGTCTCCGCGTGAAATCGAGGTGATCCGGTGTTACCTGTCAGGAATGACGATTACCCAGATCGCGGAATACATGAAGAAAGGCAAACAGACAATCAGCGCCCAGAAGACCAACGCGATGAAGAAGTTGGGGGTAAAGAATGACATTGAACTGGTCCGTTGTGCGACGTGTCTCGATTTGATCGACGAGGAGAGTGCGAGTCGGTTCGAAGTTCAGTGATGCCGTCGTCAAGCACGAGGCGCTTGGCGGCTTAATGCGAGGGGACTGTCGGCCGTTGCGGGCTGGCACGCGAGCGCCAGCGGCATGCAGGTCGAATAAGCAGCGGAGGCCCCAGACGGACTTGTCCCGGTTCGAGAATGGCAACGTCGTTCTGCCGGGACTGTACGGCGTCGATGTGTACGTCAACGAGAATCTTGCCACGAGCGTGCAGATCCGGTTCCGCGCGTCGGCCCGATCCACCGACGCGCAGCCGAGTTTTGACGACAAGCTGTTGCAGGACGTTGGCGTCGACGTGGAACGCCTAACCGCGGACGTGAACGCCCAACTCTGCGACCCGCACGCATGCATCGAGCTACCCGACGCGATTGCCGATGCCACTCCATGTTCGCGTTCGACGAACAGCACCTGCGACTGAGCATCCCGCAAACCGCATTGCGACGCAGTCCTCGCGGGTATGTGGGCCAGGAGCGTTGCGATTCCGGCGTGACGGTCGGTATGCTGAACTACAACACGAACCTCTATACGAACCGTACCAGCGGCGGACCACCGATCACGCAGCGGTACGTCGGCCTGAGCGCGGGTGTGAACGTGCGGAAGTGGCGGTGTGAAGCGCTTCAGCGGCACCAGCGCGCGGATCAGCTGCGCGAAATCGATCGCCAAGACGCAGACTGACGTGACGCTTGCCGCGTACCGCTATTCGACGACCGGCAATTCCAGGTCAAGCCAACTTATCGAGATATAATCCGCACGAAATGGGTTTCGAATAAGTACAACATGGCGCTAGTGCGCGCCTCATTCCAGAGCGCGGGTGCATGATGGACGAATTTTCGGTGCGAGTGATTGTCGCGGACGACCATCCGGTGTCGGGGTACGGCATCGCGCAGGGTTTGGGCAGCATGCCTACGATCGAGGTCGTCGCGGTCGTGTCGGACACGGCCGCACTGATCGACCGGCTGGACACGACATCGTGCGACGTCCTCGTGCTCGACTACGTGATGCCGGCCGGGCAATACGGCGACGGCCAGACGCTGGTTTCATTCCTGACTCGGCGCTATCCGCAATTGCGCATCGTGACGGTGACCATGCTCAATTCCCCGGCGGTTTTTCGCGCGCTGCAGCAACTTGGCGTGCACTGCATCGCAAGCAAATCCGATGCAATCTCGCACATGGTCGCCGCCGTGCACGCGGCTTACTCGAACGGCCACTATCTGTCGCCCACGATTGCGTCGCTCCTCGCACAGGCGGATACCGGCGTCAGCACCGCACTGTCAAAACGGGAGTCGGAAATCGTCCGGCTGTTCCGTGAAGGCTACAAGGTGACCGAAATCGCCGATCGACTGAATCGAAGCAAGAAAACCATCAGCGCGCAAAAGCTGGCCGCAATGCGCAAGCTCGGCATCACACGCGACGCCGATCTGATCAAGTATGAGGGAGAGCTCGAGCCGTCTGAAAACATCGACCTTCGGTCGAACGACTGATCCGTGCCGGCATGTACAGGTTCCGCGGATGGCTGTCCCGCCTGAGTCGTCCTGCGAGCCGCAGGCAATTCGATCCGGACTGGATGCGCGCGTATCAGCGCCGGTTGCTGTACGGCGGTGGCGCGGCGCTCGGCATCTTCATGCTGGTGTGCGCAGCCGCTGTCGCGCGAGGCGAGTTCAGCGACTACCAGGCTGCGTTGCGTACGCACTTCCTCACCGTGAAGTCGCAACTGCTGGTTCGCATGTCGGAAAACAGCGCGCTGCTGAAGCAACAAGTGGCGACGGTACAAGGCGGATGGAATGAGCGAGCGCGTCCGACCCGGCTGACCGAGCAGGCGTTTGTCGATCAGGATGGGTTGATGATGCACGACGCCTATGAATTGGACCGGGCATACGCGCTGAAGGCCATCATCGATTCCGCTCATCCGGCGAGCGTTTATGGGCCGCTGCTCGCTTTGAGCGAACGGGTCTTCGAGAGCGGCCGGTGGGTGAAGAGGGCGCAGCCGCTGTCGAACGCGGTCTACATGATCGGCGTCGACGGCCGTTTCGTCACGCTGTCACTCTACGTTACGTCCCCCTCGGCGCTGCCGCAGGCGCAGGCCGCACAACTGCCGTTGCTGCTGCCACAGGCGTGGCCGGATGTCGCGGCGATGGTGCATGCCGCGGCGTCCGACCCGGAGCATGTGCCCGATGGCGTGATCTGGCTGCCGCCGCGCGCGGGTGTCATTACGGGGGAGCAGCGGGTGCGCGTTGCATCCTGGGCGTTCGATGGCCGTGACCGACCGATTGTGCTGATCGTTCAGACGATACGTCCCGAGCGCCTTTTGAACGAACTCGACGACGAATCGCGTGGTGGCGCGTTCGCGGTGGTCGATCATGCCGGGAACATCCTGCTGTCGGCGGCACGGCACGCCGATGCGGCGAACGTTGCGCACGCACTGGCCGGCGACCGTGTGAACGACATCGAACAACTGTTTCGCGACGGGCGCTTCGAGATTCGCGATGCGATTCCCGGTACCGATTGGACATTGGTCTACGTCTATTCGATACGAACCGTGATGCGCGGCGTCGCGGCTCGTATGTTGGAGATTGCCGGCGTCGCGCTATTCGGTTTGGCGTTCCTGTGGTGCGGGATCGCGCTGATCAACCGGCGCATTCTCGCGCCGTCCTACCGCAGTGCGTCGCGTCTGAAGGAAAGCGAGCAACTCAACCGCACGCTGATCCGCACGGCGCCGATCGGCCTCGCGCTGATCGGCGAAGCGAACGGCACGGTGCTGCTGAGAAACGCAGCGATGGCGCGCTACGAGACCGCCGCGGCAGGCGAACCGCTGTCGCGGCAGATCTGGCGGACGTTCGCACAATCGCCCGATCCGCGCGCGTCGGGGCGACGACGCGCCATCGTCGGCCGAGAGATCGCGCTCGCGGGGGCGGGCGACGGCACGGAAGACACGCATCTGCTCGTCAACAGCGCACGCGTCCGATATCGCGGCGCGCAAGCGCTGCTCGCGACCGTCAACGACATCACCGCGCGCAAGCTGGCCGAGCAGTCGCTCGTCGAGGCCCGGCACGCAGCCGACCAGGCGAATCGCGCGAAGTCGGTGTTTCTTGCGACGATGAGCCACGAAATCCGCACGCCGCTCAATGCGGTGATGGGCAATCTCGAGCTAATGAAGCGCGGGCCGCTCGCCGATACGCAGCGCCGCCGGCTCGAGATCGTCGATTCGTCATCGTCCGCGCTGATGCACATCCTCAACGACGTGCTCGACCTGTCGAAGGTCGAGGCCGGGCAACTGCGGGTCGATGCCGTGCCGTTCGACTGCGCGGCGTTGCTGCGCGACGTCGTGGAATCGTTCCGGCCGCTTGCGACGGCGAAGGGGTTGCACCTCGGTTTCGACATCGCGGCAGACATGGCGCGATACCGGGTCGGCGATCCAATCCGGATCCGCCAGGTCGTCGCGAATCTGCTCGGCAATGCAATCAAGTTTACGGAGGCGGGCAGCGTCATGCTGTTCGCGGGCGGGCACGACGACGTCGAGATACGTGTCGTCGATACGGGGATAGGCATTGCGCTGCCGGCGCAATCGACGATCTTCGAGCTGTACCAGCAGGCCGACGATTCGATCCATCGCCAGTACGGCGGCACGGGCCTGGGTCTTGCGCTATGCCGGCGGCTCGTCAATGCGATGGGGGGCGAGATCGTGGTGCGCAGCGCGCCGGGCGAGGGCAGCGCGTTTAGCGTTCGCATCCCGCTGCCGATGGCCGATGACGTGCCGGCCGGCGATCTCTACGACGATACGGTCGGCGATTCTCCCGATGCGGTCTCGCTCGCGGGAGACGGGGACATGCCGCTGCGCGTGCTCGCCGTCGAGGATCATCCGGCGAGCCGGCTGCTGCTGGCGGACCAGTTCCGTGAGCTCGGCGCCGATGCGACGATCGTCGAAAGCGGCGGACAGGCGCTGGCGGCGCTCGAGCGCGGCCGCTTCGACGTCGTGCTGACCGATCTCGGCCTGCCTGACATGGACGGCTGGACGCTTGCGGCCGCGATTCGTGAGCGCGATGTGCAAGTTCGCATCGTTGCGATGACGGCACACGCCGGTCCGCGGGAAGAGCAGCGCTGTGCGGCTGTCGCGATTCGTGTACTGCTGCCGAAGCCCGTCTCGTTGCGTGCGCTGGCGCGGGCGCTTCGCGCGCAAGGTCGCGTCGGATTCGTGCACTCGGCGGAGGACCGCCCGGCAATGCCGAAAACCGTGATGGCCGCGATGCGCCAGGTCACGCTGGCTTCGTTCGAATCGATCGAGCGCGCGCTGGCAGGACGCGATACCGATACGGTCGTACGTGAGCTACATGCGCTGAGCGGTGGTTTCCTGTCGGTCGGGCATGGCGTGCTGGCGGAGCTGTGCGGTGGGCTGCAACAAGTCGTGCATGACGAAGGTCTCGGCGTTTTCGTTGAATTGTGGCCCGCGTTGCGCGGCGAACTGACCGACGCGCTCGATGCGCTGAGGAGCCACGACATACCGGCGCCCTGATTTCATCGCATTTCCGAAACGCGATACCGCAGATTTCAACTTCTCCCGGATTCGGATGTCGTAGTGCCGGCTACATACCGATGTCGCATGTTTCATCGGTTTCCCGTCATTCAGCGTTGAAGGAACAAGCCTGAAGCAGCAGGGCGCTTACGCTCACCCGCGGGCCTTCGTGGACCGCCGCTCAGTTCCTGCTCTGATGCGATCTCCAGAATCGCCGTCTCCATGTCAGCCGCCGTGAATCGGCGCGGTTTCCTGGTGCCGGGTTGCGCTTCGGTCATCCGCACCGGAAGCCCTCGATGCGTTCGCGACGGCGCGATCCCGATCCGCCGGCTGTCGCGCTGCGCTTGAAACGCTTGCGCCACTTGCAGCGTGTGACTCAGGCGCTTGTGGTCCACGATTGCGCCTTGATCGACCTCGGCCAGCCGGTCCCAGAGCTTATCGCAAGCCAATGTCGGCCCGAAATCTGGAACTGCCGTCGGTGCGGCGCGCAACTGCGCAGGCGTGAGCGGTCGAACGATGCACCGTGCTTCACGTTCGACGGTGCGCCGTTCCGCCATATCGCGCGATCAGATATCCATCGAAAAAATAACCATTTGGTACACGCTTCGGCGCGCTTTACAGTTTCGCCTCATGCCGGCTGCGAAGCCGGTCGTTCCGACGTTATTTCAGAATTTCGCCACATGAATCGTTTGATGCGTTCCAGGGTCCGCCGTGCCGCGGCCGCGCTGTTCGTGCTCGGCCTCGTGCCGGCTTCCCATGCGGCCCAGCCGACGTTGCGCGTCGGCATCGACGCCGAGTCGTATCCGCCGTTCTTTTCGAAGGACGCGGCCGGCAAGTGGAAGGGCTGGGAAATCGACGTGCTCGATGCCGCGTGCGGCAAGCTGAACGTGCGGTGCGAACTCACCGACATTGCATGGGACGGCCTGATTCCGGCGTTGCAGAACCGCAAGATCGACGTGATCTGGTCGTCGATGACGATC
Organism: Burkholderia sp. RF4-BP95; assembly: GCF_001521985.1. Classification (NCBI taxonomy): domain Bacteria; kingdom Pseudomonadati; phylum Pseudomonadota; class Betaproteobacteria; order Burkholderiales; family Burkholderiaceae; genus Burkholderia; species Burkholderia sp. RF4-BP95. The sequence goes on from NZ_LOSX01000026.1 coordinate 207,983, forward strand.
ACCGGCGAACGGCAGAAGGCGATCGATTTCAGTCGCGCGTATTACGAATCGCCGACGGTGTTCGTCGGCGCGAAAAGCGACCGGCGCCGCGTCGACTGCGCGGTGCCTGCGAGCTTCAAGGGTCGCGTGATCGGCGTCGAGGCCGGTACGAACTTCTCGGCGTTCCTCGATTCCCGCTTCAAGCCGGATGCGCAGATCAAGGCGTTCGACAAGTTCGACAACGCGCTCGCGGATCTGGTGTCCGGCCGTGTCGACTACGTGCAGGAAGGCAAGGGGCTGTTCACGGCATTCCTCGCGTCGCGCGACGGCAAGGACTTCGAGGTCAAGGCGACGTGCGCGGACAACCCGGTGCTGGGCCTCGGCATCGGCGCGGGCGTGCGCCAAGGCGATGCGCTGCGCGGCAAGCTGTCGACCGCGATCGCGCAACTGCAGCAGGATGGCACGTGGGATGCGATCACCGCCCGCTATCCGAACCTGAAGGGCACGATCGAGAAGGGCCGCTGACGCGATGGCCGCTGACGATTCGCTGCTCGCGTTGCTCGCATTCGGCGACGGCGGGTACGGCCGCGTGTTCGCGGGCGCATTCGCGCTGACGTTCGGCGTCGCGGCAGCGTCGTTCTGCACCGGCGTGCTGCTGGGCATCGCCGGCGCGCTCGGCAAGCTGTCGCGCCACGTGCCGCTCGCGTGGCTGGCGCGGCTCTACACGACGCTGGTGCGCGCGCTGCCCGAGCTGTTGTGCCTGCTGCTCGCGTTCTATGCCCTTGCACCTGCCGTCGAGGTCGCGCTGCACCGCGGCGGTCTGGTGCCCGACGGCTTCGCGTTCCCGCCGTTCCTGGTCGCTGCGCTGTCGCTCGGTTTCATCCAGGGAGCGTATCTGACCGACATCTTTCGCGCGGCGCTCGTCAACGTGCCGACCGGCCAGGTCGAAGCCGCGCACGCATACGGTATGACGCCGTGGCAGACGTTCACACGCATCCGGCTTCCGGCCGCCGCGCGGCTTGCATTGCCGGGCGTCGGCAACGTGTGGCTGAACGCGACCAAGGATGCCTCGTTCGTCAGCGTGCTCGGCTCGTTCACGGATCTGCTGAAGGCAAGCCAGCTCGCGGCCGGCGCGACGCGGCACTACGTATTCTTCTATCTGGTCACGGCTGCGCTGTTCCTGCTGCTGAGCATCGCGTCGACGGGTATTTTCGCGGCGCTCGAGCGGCACGCGAACCGTGGCACGAGGCGCGCAACCGCATGATGTTCTCGCTGCCGTTCCTGTTCGATACGGTGATGCCGAAGCTGCTCGCCGCAGTGCCGACGACGCTCGCGCTGACGTTTTTGTCGGGTGCGGCCAGCGTGCTGCTGGGCGTGCCGCTCGCGCTCGCCGCCGGCGCGCGCCATGCGCCGCTGCGCTGGTCCGCGCGCGGCTGGATCATGTTGATTCGCGGCACGCCGCTGCTCGTTCAGCTTTATTTGCTGTACTACGGATTCGGTCAGATCGTGCCGCGCGAATGGATGCGCGACAGCTGGGCATCGCCGCTGCTGCGCGACGCGTTCTGGTACGCAACCGTCGCGTTGAGCGTGAACGAGAGCGCGTATGTCGCGACGATCCTGCGCGGCGCGATCGCCGGCGTGCCGGCCGGCGAGGTCGAAGCCGGGCACGCATACGGAATGACGCGCATTCAGGTGCTGCGCCGCATCGTCGGCCCGCGCGCGTGGCGGCTCGCGCTGCCCGCGCTCACCGGCGAGGCGATCCTGCTGCTGAAATCGACCGTCCTCGCGTCGACCGTGACGGTGTTCGACGTGATGGGAACGGCCAATACGCTGCGCTTCGAGACGTTGCGCGTGTACGAACCGCTGGCCGGCGCGGCTGTCGTCTATGTCGTGCTGGTCGCGCTGCTCACCATCCCGGCCGCTCGCTTCGAGCAGCGTGTCAATCGCCATCTGACGCGCGCCCCCGACGCTCGCGTGCCTGTACGCCGCCGCCGCGCGTCGCCGGGCGCGTGGGCGGCCCCCAACTGATTCCTGCCCTGGTAACGAACCTGACGATGTCCGATCCTCGCCCCTTGCTGTTTTCCCTGTATGAACAAGCCAGCGTCGGCTGCGGCGGCGCGCCGAGCCTGTGGACCCATCCCGCCGACGAACGGCTGCACGCGAATACGCTCCCGTTCTGGTCGAACCTCGCGCGCACGGCCGAGCAGGCCGATCTCGACATGCTGTTCTTCGCGGACGTGCTCGGCCTGTACGACGTCTATGGCGGATCGGCCGACGCAGCGGTCCAGTGGGCGGTCGAGGCGCCCGCGAACGATCCGATGATGCTGATTCCGGCACTTGTCGCGCAGACCGAGCGGCTCGCATTCGGCGTGACCGCGAGCACGACCTACGAGCATCCGTTCGCGCTCGCGCGCCGCTTCAGCACGCTCGATCACCTGAGCAACGGCCGGATCGGCTGGAACATCGTGACGTCCTACCTGACGAGCGCGGCGCGCAACTTCGGGCTCGACCGGATGATCGGCCACGACGAACGCTACGCGCGCGCCGAGGAGTTTCTCGACGTCGTGTACAAACTGTGGGAAGGGAGCTGGGCGGACGATGCGGTGGTCGCCGACAAGCACGTGCCGCGCTATGCGCGCGGCGACCGCGTGCGGCCGATCGCGCACGAAGGCACGCACTACCGCGTGCAGGGGCCGCACGTCTGTGCGCCGTCGCCGCAGCGCTCGCCCGTGCTGATCCAGGCCGGCTGGTCCGGGCGCGGGCGCGAATTCGCGGCGAAGCACGCGGAGGTGGTGTTCGTCGCGAAGTCGAATCCGCACGAGATTCGTGCGGGCCTCGACGAGATTCGCCGGCTCGCGACGGAGCGCGGCCGCGCGGCGGACGACGTGAAGTCGCTGACCGTGCTGCGGATCGTGACCGCGCGCTCGTCGAGCGACGCGAAGGAGAAATACCACACGCTGCAGCAGCACTACCACCAGCACGCGCAACTCGTCAGCTATGCGGGCGACACCGGCATCGACATCGACCGCTATGCGGACGACGAACCGTTAACGACGCAGACGGAAGGGTTGACGTCCTACGTCGTGCGGCCCGACGGCAGCGGCAAGCCGCTCACCGCTGGGGACGTGCGGCGCAAGTTTGCGAGCGTCACGCGCGGCACCGATCTGATCCTCGTGGGCTCGCCCGACGAGGTCGCCGATCAGCTCGCCGAGCATGCGCGGCAGTCGACGACGAGCGGCTACATGCTCAATCCGCTGATCAGCCCGGGCACGCTCGACGATTTCGCCGAGCTGATCGTGCCGGAACTGAGAAAACGCGGCCTGTATCGGACGACGTCACCGGGCGGTACCTTCCGTTCGCGGCTGAGCGGCCGCGACCGCCTGCCGGACACCGCGCATGGCGCGTCGTTTCGGCAATCCGTATCCGACGGGCGGTGACGAGCCGGGCGATGCCGCCGCCGGCCAGCGCCGTATGCACGAGCAGCGATCCTTATCACCGCAGCAGATAAACGTATCCGAATCGCTTCGTTGACGCAGTCCGGCACGCCCTCGTAGATTCGCGTTTTGACCTTACCAGGGGCCCGTGCCGTGACGACTACCGCCATCCGCGACGCCGCAACGCTTTCCGCCGGGCATCCCGCCTTGCGGCCGGGCGGCGCGGCCCAGCACTTCGACATCGTGCCGTTCGACGCGCCGCTCGGCGCCGAAGTGATCGGCCTCGACCTGTCGCGACCGCTCGACGCCGACGATTTCGCGCGCATCCATCGTGCCCATCTCGATCACCACGTGCTGGTGTTTCGCGACCAGATCATCACGCCGGACGAGCACATCGCGTTCAGCCGCCGCTTCGGCCCGCTGCAGATTCACGTGCTGCACCAGTTCGCGCTTGCCGGCCACCCGGAAGTGCTGATCGTGTCGAACATCGTCGAGAACGGCAAACCGGCCGGGCTCGGCGATGCCGGCCATTTCTGGCATTCCGACCTGTCCTACAAGGAAAAACCGAGCCTCGGCTCGCTGCTGCACGCGCAGGAACTGCCGGCGGAAGGCGGCGACACGTTGTTCGCCAACATGCATCTCGCGTGGGACACGCTGCCGGCCCACTTGCGCCGTGCGGTCGAAGGGCGGCGCGCCGAGCATACGTATCTCGCGCGCTATGCGGAACTGCAGGCGCGCAGCCCGTGGCGGCCGAACCTGTCGCCCGAGCAGATCGCGCAGGTCGCGGCGGTCGTTCACCCAGTCGTGCGCACGCATCCGGAAACCGGCCGCAAGGCGCTGTTCGTCAGCGAGCATTTCACGACGCGGATCGTCGGGCTGCCCGACGACGAAAGCCGCGCACTGCTCGACGAGTTGTTCGCGCACAGCGTGCGCGCCGAGCACCTGTATCGACACGCATGGCGCGACCACGATCTCGTGTTCTGGGACAACCGCTCGCTGATGCATCTGGCCGCCGGCACGCCCGACCACCTGCGCCGCAAGCTGTACCGCACGACGATCGAAGGCGACGCGCCTTTCTGAGTTGCGCGCGCGTCCTTCATATCAGCCCCTTCCCGACTGGAGTTCCGATGTCGTTTTCGTTTTTGCCGGCGCGCCGCGCGCTGGCGGCCACGCTCACCGCCGCGCTCGCCTTCGCGGGTGCGGTGATCCCGCAAGCCGCGCACGCGGAGGGCCGCATCCGCATCGCCGAGCAATTCGGCGTCGTCTACCTGATGCTGAACGTCGCGCGCGACCAGCAACTGATCGAGAAGGAAGGGCGCAAGGCCGGCCTCGACATCAAGGTTGACTGGGTGCGACTGTCCGGCGGCGCGGCCGTGAACGACGCGCTGCTGTCCGGCGCGGTCGACATCGCGGGCGCGGGCGTCGGGCCGCTCTTGACCGTGTGGGACCGCACGCGCGGCCGGCAGAACGTGAAGGGCGTCGCGTCGCTCGGCAATTTTCCGTACTACCTCGTGAGCAGCAACCCGAACGTGAAGACGATCGCCGACCTGAGCGCGAAGGACCGCATCGCGGTGCCGGCGGTCGGCGTGTCGGTGCAGTCGCGCGTGCTGCAGTATGCCGCTGCGAAGCAGTGGGGCGACAAGCAGTTCGACAAGCTCGACGCGCTCACGCAGGCGATTCCGCATCCCGACGCGACGGCCGCGATTCTCGCGAACAGCAACGTGATCACCGGCCACTTCGGCAATCCGCCGTTCCAGGAGCAGGAACTCGCCGGCAATCCGAACGCGCATATCGTGCTGAATTCGTATGACGTGCTGGGCGGCCCGAGCTCCGCGACCGTGCTGTACGCGACCGAGAAATTCCGCAACGACAATCCGAAGACCTATCGCGCGTTCGTCGCCGCGCTGGCCGACGCCGCACGGCAGATCGCGGCCGATCCGGAGCGCGCGGCCGATACCTATATTCGCGTGAACGGATCGAAGATCGATCGCGCGCTGCTGCTGAAGATCCTGCGTAATCCGCAGGTGCAGTTCAAGACCTCGCCGCAGAACACGTTGCCGCTCGCGCAGTTCATGCATCGCACCGGCGCGATCCGCAACGAACCGAAGTCGTGGCGCGACTATTTCTTCGACGATCCCGCGACGGCCGGCGGCAGTTGAGCGGCGCCGATGTTGCGACGTCGCGATCGACGCTTATGCGTCGGCGCGGTTTCGATATGCGCAATCGATGGTTGGTCCGCACGATACGCGGCCGTATGTTGATGCTTTTCCCGCAAGAGATTCGATCGTGAACGCCACTTCTCCCCGAACCTGGTTGCCGCCGTATGCGGCACGTGGCGGCGCGTCGCCGGCCGCGTCCGCCGTGCCCGATACACGCGCGGAGGATCGCTCGGCCGCGCACTCCGCGCCGGCCGGCGCGCACAGCGAACGCCTGCTGGCCATCGACCAGGTCAGCCTCGAATACCGCAGCGGCGCGCGGATCGTTCGCGCGACGCATCAAGTGAGTTTCGACGTGTACGGCAGCGACCGCTTCGTGCTGCTCGGCCCGTCGGGGTGCGGGAAGTCGACGCTGCTGAAGGCGATCGCCGGCTTCATCGAGCCCGTCGCGGGGTCGATCGCGCTCGACGGCCGGCCCGTGCGCGGGCCGGGCCCCGACCGCGTCGTCGTGTTCCAGGAATTCGACCAGTTGCCGCCGTGGAAGACGGTGGTCGAGAACGTCGCGTTTCCGTTGCGCGTTGCCGCGAAGCTGTCGCGTGCCGAAGCACGCGAGCGCGCGCTGCACTATCTCGACAAGGTCGGGCTGAGCACGTTTGCCGATGCGTATCCGCATACGCTGTCGGGCGGCATGAAACAGCGCGTCGCGATTGCGCGGGCGCTGGCGATGCAGCCGCGCGTGCTGCTGATGGATGAACCGTTCGCCGCGCTCGACGCGCTCACGCGCCGCAAGATGCAGGAGGAACTGCTGCGGCTGTGGGACGAATTCCGCTTCACGCTGCTGTTCGTCACGCACTCGATCGAGGAGGCGCTCGTGGTCGGCAACCGGATTCTGCTGCTGTCGCCGCATCCGGGCCGCGTGCGCGCGGAGCTCAACAGTCACGAACATTCGCTCGAGAACGTCGACACCGGCGACTTCCGCGACAACGTCGCGCGAATTCATCGCCTGCTGTTCGACACCGCCGCACCGCACGTACCGACGACGGAGGACGCTGCATCATGAGTACGATCGATCCGGCCCTGCCGCCGCTGCCGCCCGTGCGCGACGAATACACGCGCTCGCTCGACACGCTGCCCGACGCCGAGCGCGCGGCGCCGGCGCCGCTGCTGCACCGCATCGCCGGTGCCGCGTGGTTTCGCCGCGGCGTCATCGCGCTCTTGCTGATCGCCGTATGGGAGATCGTCGCGCGCATCGTCGCGAACGACCTGCTCGTGCCGACCTTCGGCGCGACGCTGGCCGCATTCGTGCAAGGCATCGAGTCGGGCGAACTGCTGGTCAAGACCGGCATCTCGATGTCGGTGCTGCTGCGCGGCTATGCGCTGGGCGTGCTGCTGGCGTTCGCGCTGACGTCGCTCGCGGTGTCCACGCGCATCGGTCGCGATCTGCTGACGATGCTCACGTCGATGTTCAATCCGTTGCCGTCGATCGCATTGCTGCCGATCGCGCTGCTGTGGTTCGGGCTCGGCACCGGCAGTCTGCTGTTCGTGCTCGTGCATGCGGTGTTGTGGCCGCTCGCGCTCAGCATGTACACCGGCTTCGCCGGCGTGCCCGCCACGCTGAAAATGGCGGGGCGCAACTACGGGCTCACGGGTCTGCGCCAGATCGCGCTGATCCTCGTGCCGGCCGCCCTGCCGTCGATCCTGGCGGGGCTGCGTGTCGGCTGGGCTTTCGCGTGGCGCACGCTGATCGCGGCCGAGCTCGTGTTCGGCGCGAGCGCGGGGCAGGGCGGGCTCGGCTGGTACATCTTCCAGAACCGCAACGAGCTGTATACGGATCGCGTGTTCGCGGGCCTCGCTGCCGTCATCGTGATCGGGCTGCTGGTCGAGAATCTGGTGTTCGATACGCTCGAACGCGCGACCGTGCGGCGCTGGGGCATTCAGCACTGAGACGTCCGGACGCGATCAATCCCGGCGCGTGCATAACGTAAGCTGAAATCGGCTTTTCACGCGCAGCGGGTGGGTCCCTATACTTGCGGACGGCGCGTAACGTACGCCGTGTAACGGATGCCGCGTCGCGCGCTGCCGCGACGTTCCCCGAACGACCCGAACAAGGACCTGCCGAATGACTGCCCGTGACGCCGTCGATCCGCGCGACGCATTGCGCGACGCGCTCGCCGCGCTGCCCGATCTTGCGACCGCGATCGGGCAGGATGCCGCACAGCGCGAGGCGCGCCGCGAACTGCCGTTCGAAGGCTTCGCGATCTTCCGGCGCTCGGCGCTGGGCGCGCTGCGGATTCCGGTCGAGCGCGGCGGGCTGGGCGGCACGCTGGTCGACCTGTTCGATACGATCGCGACGCTGGCGGCCGCCGATTCAAATCTCGCGCACGCGCTGCGCATCCACTACGACCAGACCGAGACGCTGCGGTTGTCGCCGCGCACGGCGTTCAACGACGTGCAGCTCGAGCGCGTGCTCGGTGGCGCGATCTTCGGCGGCGCGTCGACCGAGCGCGGCACGTCGCGCCCGGGCGAGAACACGACCGTGCTGCGGCGTGACGGAGATCACTACCGCCTAACGGGCCGCAAATACTATTCGACGGGCACCGCGTTTGCCGATTTCGCGCGCATCAACGTCGAGAACGAGCAGGGCGACGCGCTCGCCGTGATCATCCCGGTCGCGCGCGACGGCGTGCAGGTGCTCGACGACTGGGACGGCATGGGCCAGCGCATGACCGCGAGCGGCAGCCTGCTGCTGCACGACGTACAAGTGTTCGCGAATGAAGTCGCGGCGCGGGACGGCTCGACGCTCGTCGGCCGCCATTGCGGCGCGCTGCGGCAGCTGCATCTCGTCGCGACGGCCGCGGGCATCGTGCGCAACGTGGTGGCCGATGCACGCAGCTACGTGCTGACGCACGGCCGGCCGGTGCTGCACAGCCCGGCGCCGAGCGCGCGCGACGATCACTTCATTCAGCAGATCGTCGGCGAACTGTCCGCGCACAGCCACGCGATCGATGCGCTCGTGCGCGACAACGCGGCGGCGCTCGACCGCTCCGCCGATGCGATCGAGGCCGGCGACGCCGATGCGCACGAACGCGTGCTCGACAGCGCGCTGGCGACCGCGCGCACGCAGCTGATCGTCGGCAAGCTCGCGCTGCATGCGGCCGAGCGGCTGTTCGAGGTCGGCGGCGCATCGGCGACCGCACGCGTGCACAACCTCGATCGCCACTGGCGCAACCTGCGCACGATCTTCAGCCACAACCCGCTGCTGCACAAGGCGCGCGTGATCGGCGACTACGACCTGAACGGCGTGACCACGCATCTGACCGAAGGGCGCGTGTTCTGATTCCGCCGCATCCGCGGCCCACTTTCGGGAAACCTCACGATGACGACCCGCACCGGCCATCTGCACCTCGGCGCGTTCCTGTATCCGACAGGCCATCACATCGCCGCATGGCGCCATCCGGATTCGCACGCGGACGCCGGCGTCGATTTTCGTCACTACGTCAGGCTTGCGCAGGCGGCGGAGGCCGCGAAGTTCGATCTCGTGTTCCTCGCGGACGGCGTCGGCACGCGCGGCGACGACGTCGAGTTCCTGAGCCGCACCGCGCACAGCTACGTCGCGCAGTTTGAGCCGCTGACGCTGCTGTCGGCGCTCGCGGCCGTCACCGAACGGATCGGCCTCGTCGGCACCGCGTCGACGAGCTTCAACGAGCCGTTCCATATCGCGCGCAAGTTCGCGTCACTCGACCATATCAGCGGCGGCCGTGCGGGCTGGAACCTCGTCACGTCGTCGAGCGTGCACGAGGCGCGCAACTTCAACCGCGACGCGCATTTCGAGCATGGCGAACGCTATGCGCGCGCGGAGGAATTCGCCGACGTCGTGCGCGGGCTGTGGGACAGCTGGGACGACGACGCATTCGTGCGCGATCGCGCGCGTGGCCGTTTCTTCGATCCCGACAAACGCCACGTGCTCGATCATCGCGGCCGGTTCTTCCAGGTACGTGGGCCGCTGAACGTTGCGCGCGCGCCGCAGGGCCATCCGGTCGTCGTGCAGGCCGGGTCGTCGTCGGCCGGCACGCGGCTGGCCGCGCGCACGGCCGAGGTGATCTTCACCGCGCAGCAGACGCTCGACGACGCGATCGCGTTCTACGCGGACGTGAAAGGGCAACTTGCCGCGTTCGGGCGCGACCCCGACTCGCTGAAGATCATGCCCGGCGTCTTTCCAGTGGTTGGCCGCACCGAAAGCGAAGCGAAGGAAAAATTCGACGCGCTGCAGGCACTGATCGACCCGAAGGTCGGGCTCGCGCTCGTGTCGGGGCTGACGGGCGGCGTCGATCTGTCCGGCTATCCGCTCGACGGCCCGATCCCGCCGTTGCCGGAAACCAATGCGAGCAAGAGCCGGCAGACGCTGACGCTGGACCTCGCGCGCCGCGAGAACCTGACGATACGCGAACTCTATCTGCGGGTCGCGGGTGCGCGCGGTCATTGGCAACTCGTCGGCACACCGGAGCAGATCGTCGATGCGCTCGAGGAGCGCTTCGTGCAGTACGGCGCGGACGGTTACAACGTGATGGCGCCGACGTTGCCCGGCGGCCTCGACGATTTCATCGAACTCGTGCTGCCGGAGCTGCGTCGGCGCGGGCTGTTTCGCAGCGACTACGCGGGCCGCACGCTGCGCGATCATCTCGGGCTGCGGCGGCCCGCGCGGCGCGCATTTGTCACTTCCCCGGCGGTGGCGGCGTCTGCGGATTCGAGGGCCCCGGTTGCCTGAACTCAGCGCCTCAGGCCCGCTTCGCGCAGCAGCGGCAGCACGCGCGCGCCGAAGAAATCGAGATCCGGCTTGAAGTCGTAGAAGCTCAGCTGAATGCCGTCGATGCCGGCCCGATGCAGCCGCACGATGTAATCGGCGACTTCGTCGGGCGAGCCCGTGATCGAGATGTTGCCGCCGATCGCGCGCGCGGCCGCCTGCGAGCGGTGCTTGAAGCCGCCGCGCCACGCATGGGCATCGCTGTCGAAGCGGTGAAAACTCCCTTCGTCCGCATGCGCGACGATCGCATCGCGATACGCGCGCGCTTCCGCCGCCGTTTCGCGGCAGATCACGAGCGGGTTGAGCAGCGTGCGGATCGTCCGGCCGCGCGCGGCCGCGGCCGCCTTCACGCGGGCCGTATGCGCGGGCAGTGCGTCGAGCGCGAGATCGACGTCCGGGCCGGCGGGGCTCGTGACGAACACGATGTCCGAATAGCGGGCCGCGAAATCGATGCCGGCATCGGAGCCCGTCGCGTTGATCAGCAGCGGGCGACCGTATTGCGGCTTCGGCGTGACGAACGCGCCGGAGAGCCGCCAGCTCGACAGCGCGGGCGCGTAGCTGAAATTGTCCGGTTGCGCCCACAACTGACTGACCGCATCGACGAATTCGGCGGCCATTTCGTAGCGTCGGTCGTGCTCGATCCGGTTCCAGCCGAACATCTCGTGTTCGATCGCCCGGTGGCCGGTCACGACGTTGATGCCCCAGCGTCCGCGCGAGATGTGGTCGAGCGTCGCCGTGAACTTCGCGAAATGCAGCGGATGCCACGGACCGTACAGCACGTGGCTCGTCGCGACGAGGATGATCCGCTCGGTGCGCGCGGTGAGCGCCGCCAGCGTCATGAACGAGTCGAGTGCGTGGCCGTCGAATACGCCGCCGTAGCCGCCTTTCGGCAGCCACTGCGACAGCGCGAACACGAGATCGAAGCCCAGCGCCTCGGCGCGTGCGACGAGCGCGGCGTTGTAATCGAACGTCCAGTCGGTCGTGCGCGGCAGCGTCGATGCGCTCCAGCCGCCGGCCTGGATCGGCAGGAACAGGCCGAGCATCAGCGGCTGCGCGAGCACGCGCGACGCGGGGCTATCGGGGAAATCGGCCGGTGAGCGGACGTCGACGAACGGCGTCGGCGTGAACCCGGCGTCGGCCCGGGCGAGGTCGGAAGTGTCGGTCAAGATGGGCTCCATGCGACGCGCGCCGGCGTCGAGCGAAAGCATTGCGCGTACCGTGTCGGCAGTCGGCACGCACTGGTTTCCGGCATGCCGGCACATACGTCGTGTCGCGTCACAGCCGCCCCGGCCGCGGGTCGGGCACGAAGCCGTCGCGGTTCGGCATCTGGATGCGCGGCAGCGTGCGCGCGTCGAGCGTCGCGTCGTCGGGCACGATGCCGTTCAGGTGCAGCACGTATGCGGTGACCGCATAGACGTCGTCTGCGCTCAGCGATTGCGGCGCGTTGTACGGCATCGCGCGGCGGACGTAATCGAACAGCGTCGTCGCATAAGGCCAATAGCTGCCGACCGTTTTCTTCGGCTTGGCGCCGGCGAGCGAACCGCTGCCGCCGACGAGCGGATCACCCACGCCGCCCTGGCCGCCGGCGCCGTGACACATCGCGCATTTGTCCGCGAACACGTGCGCGCCGCGCGCGACGGTGCCCGCGCCGCGCGGCAGGCCGCTGCCGTCGGGCGCGACGTCGATGTCCCAGGCCGCGATCGCCGCGCGGTCGATCGGCTGACCGAGACCGAAGCCAGCGCCGAGGGCCGGCAACGCGATCGTGGCGATCGCGGCCGACACGACGGCGTACGACGCGAGCAGACGTGCAAGCGGCCTACGCATTGCGCACCTCGCCGTCCGCGCCGACACGCCAGTTCTGGATGCCGTTGTAGTGGTATTGCGAATTGACGCCGCGTGCGGCGACGAGCGCATCGCGGGTCGGTTGCACGTAGCCCGTTTCGTCGATTGCGCGGCTTTGCAGGTCGGCCGGCTCGCCGTTCCAGACCCAGTCGGCCTCGAAGCGCGTCAGCGCGCGATCGCGCACGTCGCCGGCGAGCCGCGCGGCGCGCCACGTGCGGCCGCCGTCGATCGACACGTCGACCGCGCGAATCCGGCCACGCCCTGACCATGCATAGCCGCTGATCGGGTAGTAGCCTCGCGACGCGAGCCGGTGGCCGGCGGACGGCCGCGTGATCACCGATTTCGCGTCCATCTCGAACACGAACTGGCGCGCGCATCCGTTTGGCAGCAGGCTCGTGTACTTCGACGTTTCCTCGCGGGTCATCTCCGGCGCGCGTACCAACTTCAGCCGCCGCAGCCACTTGATGTTCGTGTTGCCTTCGAAGCCCGGCACGATCAGCCGCACCGGATAACCGTTCTCGGGGCGCAGCCGCTCGCCGTTCTGCGCATAGACGACGAGCGCGCGCTCGAGAATGCGGTCGAGCGGCAGGCTGCGCGTCATCGCCGCGCCGTCCGCGCCTTCCGCGAGCAGCCATTGCGCGGCCGGGTCGATGCCGGTTTCGTCGAGCAACGTCGACAGCCGCACGCCGGTCCATTCGCAGCATGACAGCAGCCCGTGCGTGAACTGGACCGGCAGCCCGCTCGGGCCGTTCCATTCGCTGCCGGTGTTGCCCGAGCATTCGAGGAAGTGGATGCGCGATTCGGACGGAAAGCGCAGCAGGTCGTCGACCGTAAAGACGCGCGGCTCGCGCACGAGCCCGTGCACGACCACGCGATGGCGCTGCGCGTCGATATCGGGCACGCCCGCATGATGGCGTTCGTACACGAGGCCGTTCGGCGTGATGTCGCCGAACAGGTCGGCGAGCGGCGTCATCGACGAGCCGGAGCCGGGCAGGGCAGGCGAGCGCGCGCTGCGGCGAATCACGTCGCGTTCGTGCTCGCCCGGCACGCCGTACGGTGGCGACAGCAATGGTGCGCCCGGCGTGCGCGTCCACGGCGGGATGTCGAGCGGCGCGAGCGTCTGGCTCGCGAGCGCGCCGCCTGCCGGCAGCAGCGCGGCGGCCCAGCCGCCGGCGAGCTGGCGCAGTGCCGTGCGGCGCCCGGTGCGGTGTGGGCGGGAAGCGTTATCGGTCATCGGCGAAGCCATGCCGCGCGTGGCGCGGCAGCATCCGGAAAAACGGACATTGTCGGCAACCGGGCGCGGCGCGACAAACAACGATTCCCGCTTTGCTTATCGCGCCGCGCGCGTGTCACGTTGCACGCACGTTCAGAACTTCACGCGCAACCCGCTGACGACCGCGACCTGACGGTTCGTCGACGACGCGCTGCCGATGTTCGAGATCGCCGCGATCTTGCGATAGCCGCCCGACGTCGCGGTGCTCGCATCGCCAGCCGCGAGCTGGTAGATGCCGGACAGATAGATGTCGGTGCGCTTCGACAGCGCATAGTCGAACCCGAGCGTGAATTGGTGCCAGCGCGGCTTCAGCGTCTGGCCGCCGGTGCCCGGCAAGCCGCTCGCACGTCCGTCGGTGAACGTGTAGACGCCGATGAGCGTCGCCGCCGGCGTGATCTGGTAGCGCCCGTTTACATCGTAGTTGTTGAACTTGCGCGACGAGCCGTCGACATAGTCGAGTTGCGTGTGGCTCCACGCGAAGCCGAGCGTCGCGCGGCCCAGCGCGTAGTTCGCGCCCGCGACGCCGATCTGTTGCTTGCGCACGCCGCCGTTCAGCCCGTAGAAGAATGCGCCGCTGTAGTCGTTGCCGGTCGTCGTGGTCGCGCCGCCCACCGCGCCACTCGTGTTCGACGTCGCGTTCGGGTGATTCAGCCGCACGTAGCCCGCGCCGGCCGAGAACGGGCCGTTCACGTAGTTCGCCGACACGCCCCATGCGTTGTTGTTCGAGAAGCCGGTGCCCGCGCCGCCGTTCGCCTGGTTGCTGAAGGCATAGAGCACATCGGTCGTGAAGCCGGCGATCGTAGCGCTGCGGAACTTCACCGCGTTGTTGATGCGGAAGCTCTGGTTCAGGTTGTCGTTGTCGCCGACGTGGGTTGCCGGCGACCAGAAGCCGGAACCCGAGTACGGCGCGACGAGGTCGGTGATCGGCTCGTACTGGCGGCCGAACGTCAGCGTGCCGAGGCCGGCCTGGTTCAGGCCGACGTACGCGGAGCGGCCGAACAGGCGGCCGCCCTGACCGAGCCCGCCGTCGCTCGGCCGGAATCCGCCTTCAAGCGTGAACACCGCCTGCAGGCCGCCGCCGAGATCCTCGCTGCCTTTGAGGCCCCAGCGGCTGCCGCTCAGCTTGCCGCTCGTCTGCTGGATGTTGCTTGCGCCGCCCTGGTTGTTCGTATAAGCGAGCCCGGCGTCGACGACGCCGTACAGCGTGACGGAACTCTGCGCATGCGCGCCGATGGAACCGATCGAAACCAAACCCAGGACTACCGATTTCTTGATCATGAATATCCTCTGTTTTTATGGGTACGTCTGCGAGGATCACGATGCTATTGACTTCGGCGTGGTCGGCGAACACTCGTTCCGTACTTTGCAATTCGCTGCGCGAACGGATTGCAATGCGCGTCGATGCCCGCCCGGCGCACGCGCCACGATCGCGTCCGGCTCGCTTGCTGCGGCGAACGCATTGGTATCGATGGCAAACGCCGGGCGACCGCAACGTGCGCTCGCGCCCATATCGATCGATGAAATCGTTCGATGCCGCGCCGAAGTTCGTCTCGCTGACGATGTGTTTACGCAACGCGGCACTGTGAGGCGCACGGCAGATGCGGTATGCGCGCCGGCATATCGATTCCGCAAAATGTTCGTAGGGCCGCACGATGCGAGGCGGTAGAGTCGGGCATCCGGCCGTGATCCGGCCTGCGCCGGGCGCCATGCATGCAGTGTGCGTGCATGCCGGCCGAACCGTGAACAAGGGAGCCGTGTGAAATGAGTCGGGATGTGCTGTTTCTGCTGGAACCGGGCTTTGCCGATCCGAAGTATCCGGGGCGACACTTCGTCTGTCCGCATGGGCTGGCGATCGAAGGGCTGCTCGCGAGCGCACCCGATCGGGCCGACCGTGTCGACGTGCGCCGCGTCGGTTTCGAACGGCCGCGGCACGCGGTGATCGACGCGCTCGACGACGCGCATCAGGGCCTGCCGGTGCTCGTGCTCGGCAGCGCGCAACCGGCCCCGGACGATGCGCAAACGCTCGGCGCGGTGCGCTTCGTCACCGATCCGCGCCGGATTCTCGACCTGCTGGCCGAGCGCCACGGCTTCCCGGCGGTGCATTGACGCACGTCGGCCGTCGCGCGCGGCGGCTTCCTTTTTCCATTTTCCTTGAATCGACAGGAGCATTCGAATGGCGCCAACTTCGGCGGCGCGCCGCCGCCTGCTGTTCGCCGGCGCCGCGCTCGCGACGTCACCTGTAATCGCGCGGGCCGCGCTTGCCGCGCCGGCCGCCAGCACCGATCTGGCCGGCACCACGTTGCGTGTCGCGACCTACAAGGGCGGCTGGCGTGCGTTGCTGCAAGCGGCCGGGCTAAGCGACACGCCGTACCGGATCGAGTGGCGCGAGCTCAACAACGGCGTGCTGCACATCGAGGCGCTGAACGCGGATGCGCTCGACATCGGCTCGGGCAGCGAGATTCCTGCGGTATTCGCCGCGCGGCAGAAGGCCAGCGTCCGGTTCATCTCGCGCACGCGCGAAGACCTGAACAACCAGGTCACGCTCGCGCGCAAGGAAACGCCGATCCGCAGCATCGCGGACTTGAAGGGCAAGCGCGTCGGGTACGTGCGCGCGACGACGTCGCACTATTTCCTGTACCGGCAGCTCGCGGAGGCCGGTCTCGGGTTCGACGACATCCATCCGATCAACCTGTCGCCGACCGACGGGCTGTCCGCGTACGATCGCGGCGATCTCGATGCGTGGGCCATCTACGGCTACAACGGCCAGCTCGCGCGCAATCGGTATGGCGCCCGCGTGCTGAAGACGGGCAAGGGCTATCTGTCCGGCAATTTCCCGGTCTATGCGAATCCGCGCACGCTCGACGATCCGCGCCGGCGCGCGGCGACCGGCGATCTGTTGCTGCGGTTCCAGCGTGCTTATGCATGGGCGAACGGGCACTTCGATGCGTATGCGCGCGTGCAGAACGGCGAGACGCGTGTGCCGGTCGCCGATCTCTCCGCGATGTTCGCCCAGCGCAGCGACGACTACGCGCTGCTGCCCGTGACGTCCGACGTGGTCGCGCAGCATCAGCAGGTCGCGGACGTGTTCGCGCGGATCGGCGTGCTGGATGGTCCGGCGAATGTCGCGCCGTTCTGGGATACGTCGTTCAATGCGTTGGTGGCGTCGGCGTGAAGCGGTGGAAGGTGGATGGGCGTCATGCGCGATGCATGACACGACGGCCAGGCGCGTGCGCCGAAGTTCGTATCTGGAAAACGTCGTCGCGACCATGATGCCGAACACCAGGCCGAGTGCGATGCCGGACCGTCACGCCTAGCCGTTCTGCCGTGCGGTCAGGCTTCAGGCCCAAATCCGCCACGGCCTGAATAGGCTTACCGAGGTCCAAATGCGACATTTCTTATATGGTCGCCTCCCATTTGCAAGGCAATTTTGATCGTGGCGAGGAGGGTGGTTGCGGACTTATATCCGGACTC